>JBJDYI010000045.1:0-51728 GCA_051867165.1 Faecousia sp.
CTCTGACCGTTGGTATCAACATCTTCAACGGCTACAACATGATCGAGTGGCAGTACCTGTTCGCCGCTTCCATCTTTGCCATCATCCCCGTTGTCATTCTCTTCATGTCCATCGAAAAGAACCTGACCAGCGGTCTGACCGCCGGCGGCGTGAAGGGTTAAAAAACTACATATTGGGGGATTCGAAAGGATTCCCCAATTCTTTTGAGTCTTGTCAGGCACAGTTAAGCTGTGCTGTCACGCAGTAGAAAAATGGAATACAGGAGGAATTAATATTATGAACGCACCTGTTCTTGTGGTTATGGCCGCCGGTATGGGCAGCCGTTACGGCGGTCTGAAGCAGATTGACCCCGTGGACGAAAACGGCAACATCATCATCCACTATTCCCTGTTCGATGCTTATCGGGCCGGTTTCCGCACCGCTGTGTTTGTCATCAAGCCCGAACTGGAGGAAACCTTCAAGGAAGTCATCGGCGAGGATGTTGCAAAGATGATGGATATCAAGTATGTCCACCAGATCAGCACCGATCTGCCTGAGGGCTACACCGTTCCCGAAGGCCGCACCAAGCCCTGGGGCACCGCCCATGCTGCCCTGGCCGCCCGGAATGTGGTGGACGGCCCCTTCGCCATCATCAATGCCGACGACTACTACGGCGTGGAAGCCTTCAAAACCATCTATGATTATCTGGTGGCCAATCCCGACAATGCGGATTGCTACGAGTACGTCATGGTGGGTTATCTGCTGAAGAACACCGTCACGGAAAACGGCACCGTGGCCCGCGGCGTCTGCGAACGCAACGAAGACGGCTTCCTGACCAACGTCACTGAGCGCACCAAGATTGAAAAGGGTGTCCGGTGCCCCCGGTTCACCGAGGACGACGGCGCCACCTGGACCGACCTGGACGAGAACACCATCGTGTCCATGAACATGTGGGGCTTCCACCGCAGCTACCTGGACGAGGCCTGGGCACGGTTCCCTGCTTTCCTGGACAACGCCATCAAAACCAACCCTCTGAAGGGTGAGTACTTCCTGCCCGCTGTCGTCAGCCAGCTGCTGGAAGAAAACAAGGCCAGAGTCCGTGTTCTGTCCAGCCAGGACAAATGGTACGGCGTTACCTACAAGGAGGACAAGCCCGTCATCGTGGCCGCTCTGAAGGCCATGCGGGAAAACGGTCTGTATCCCATGACCCTGTGGAAGAACTAATGTGCACCGCAAAGAGCCGCCAGTCTGGCGGCTCTTTCCTTGTCTCATTGCGGTTTTTATGTTATACTGGTAAAAACATCCCAGGAGGTATCTTCGATGAACTTTATGGAAATCGCGCAAAACCGCCAGTCCTGCCGCAAATATGACAGCGGCAAACCTGTTGAGCAGGAAAAACTGGAGGCCATTCTGGAAGCGGTCCGCCTCTCCCCCTCTGCCTGCAACGGCCAGCCCTATAAAATCACCGTCTGCCGTGGTCAGGCTGCAAAGGATGTGGCTGCCGCCTGTCAGGGCATGGGCATGAACAAATTTGTCCCCCAGGCACCTGTGCTGCTGGTGATTTCGGAAATGCCCTATGTCCGTTCCGCCGCTGTGGGCGCCAAATTGAAAAAGAATGACTACCGTTCCATCGACATCGGCATTGCCGCTGCCTATCTGACCGCCGAGGCCACAGCCCAGGGACTGGGTACCTGTATTCTCGGCTGGCTGGATGACGAGAAGATTCGGAAGATCTGCAGCCTTGATCAGCCCGTCCGGCTGGTGGTTGCATTGGGGTATGCCGCCGAGCCCCTGCGGAAGAAGGTCCGCAAGGACATGACGGAACTGGTGGCCTGGAAGGAGTAATCATGAACCGCGCGATTCTTTCAACCGCCGGCAACCTGACCTGCCATTGTGTCCGGCTCCGCCGTAGGGATGACCTGCTGTTGTCGATCCGGCATCTTGCAGAGGAAAAGGGCATCAGGGCCGGTGTGGTGCTGTCTAGCGTAGGCTGCATCTCCCAGGGCCGGGTGCGGGATGCCAGCGGCGTCACCATCCATGAAATCCAGGACCATTGTGAAATTGTCAGTCTCAATGGCACCGTCAGCGCCCAGCGGTGCCACCTCCACATCGCCCTGGCCAAAGAGGATCTGTCCACCATTGGCGGCCACCTCTGCCCCGGCTGCATCATCAACACCACCTGCGAACTGGTGATCGCAGAGCTGCCCCACCAAACCTTCGAAGTGGAAATGGATGGGGAAACCGGCTATGACGAGCTGATTTTTCAGTATTCCCAACCATGATCTTTCCCTCCAGAGATTTTTCTCCGGAGGGTTTTTTCTGTTGACTTTTCCTTCCCTCTGTGCTACAATACATTTAACAGTTAAGTTAAATGTTAAATAAAGGAGGGACCCCCATGGGATTACAGCAGACCCTGAAAGCCCTGTCGGATCCGGTACGGCGGGAGATCCTGAATCTGTTGAAGAATGGCCGCCTGTCCGCCGGAGAAATCACCGAACACTTTGACATCACCGCCGCCGCCATTTCCCGGCATCTGTCCGTTCTGAAGGATGCGGATCTGATCCGGGACACACGAGAGGGAAAATTCATCTTCTATGAGCTCAATGCCTCCGTTTTGGAGGAGATCATGCTCTGGATCTCAGAATTGAAAGGAGAATAAGCTATGATTCCGGTATCTACCACCATTTTCTGTATCATCACCCTGTTTGTGAGTCTCGTTCTGCCGGTTCTGTTTTTGATCGTCTATGCCCTGAAGTATCAGAAGCAGGGCATCTGGTCGGCCTGGCTGCTGGGTGCTGTGGGCTTTGTGATTCCCCAGCTGTGTATCCGGCTGCCCATCCTCACCGCCCTGCAAAAGCAAAGTTGGTTCCTCCGCTTTTCCCAGAATCATCTTTTCGCGTACGCTTTTTCCCTGGCTTTCACCGCCGGGCTGTTTGAACTGGCAGGTCGGTTTGCTGTGGCAAAAGGGTTGCGGAAAAGCCTCACCTGCCGCCGTGCTTTGGCTGCCGGTCTGGGCCATGGCGGCATTGAGGCCATGACGATCATTGGAATGGCCTACATCAACAACCTGATCTACATCTTTATGATTAACAACGGCACCTTTGATGCGCTGCTGGCCCAGAGCGCCGCCGCCGGTGTGGATACCGCACCGCTGCTCTACTATCAGGACGCTCTGCTCCACACCGCCAGCCCCATGTTCCTGCTGGCCGGTCTGGAACGGCTTCTGACCATGACCGCCCATGCGGCCATGAGTATGCTGGTGTGCTACGGTGTTACCCACAGGAAAACCGTCCCCTGTGTTCTGATCTGCCTGGCGATCCACACCTTTATCGATATGACCGCCGGTCTCTCCCTGCTGTCCGGTAGCGTCCTTTCCCAAACTGCGGTCTACACCATCATCTATCTCATTCTGGCCGTTGTGGCAGTTCTGTCCCTGTACATCATTCACACCCTTCGCAGCCGCTGGAACGCAGCCGCTGCCGCCTGAGAACAGGAGGTATTCCATGTTCAAAGAAGATAAAAAATTACTGGTTCTCACATCCCTGATTATCCTGCTGCCCATTCTGCCAGGCTGGTATCTATGGAGTCAGCTGTCTGTGGCGGAAAATGGCTGGAATCCTTCCATATTCGTGGTTTTCAGTCCTCCCCTGTCCATGCTGGCCGCCCATTTGGCCTGCATCTTTGCCACCAGTCTGGATCGCTCCAACACAGACCAGACGCCGAAGGTGCGGCGCATGGTTCTTTGGATCTGCCCTGCGTTGTCCATTGTCATGAGTGCCATCACCTACGCCATGACACTGGATGTGGAAGTCAACCCGGAACGGATTCTGGTGCTTGCCCTTGGCCTGATGTTTGCATTCATCGGCAACTATCTACCCAAGACCAAAATGAACAGCACCATCGGGATTAAGGTTCCCTGGACCTACTCCAGCGAGGAAAACTGGAACGCCACCCACCGGTTCAGCGGCAAGGTCTGGGTCATTGGCGGCATAGTCATCATGCTGAGCGCGTTGCTGCCGGTGGGCTGGGGCTGCGTGGTGATGCTGATTAGTGTTTTTGGAATGGTATTTGTGTCCATCGGCTATTCTGCCTGGTATTACCGGAGGGAAAAGCAGGCAGGAAAAGTAGTGACTCCCCCAAAAATGAGCCGTCTGGATGCCAAGCTTCTGAAAGGAAGCCTTGTCTTTCTGGTGCTTCTCTTCACCTTTGTCGGAATTCTGCTGTTCACCGGTGATATCCGGGTGAATCTGGAAGAAGAAAGCTTCACCGTGGAAGCCAGCTACTATTCCGACCTGACGGTTCGGTATGATGCCATCGAAAATCTGGAATACCGGGAAGGCAACGTCCCCGGCGTCCGCACCAATGGCTTCGGCTCCTTCCGGCTGCTGATGGGCTGGTTCCGCAGCGATGAGCTGGGCACCTATACCCGCTACACCTATTGCAATCCCGAAAGCTGTATTCTGATGACTGTCCGGGGAAAAACCCTGGTTCTCAGCGTCCGGACTGCCGCGGAAACCCGGCAGCTTTACGATGCGCTCCTTGCCAAAATCTCCTGACACATATGCCAAGGCTCCCCGGTTTCGGGGAGCCTTTTTTGTTTGCAATTTTGGAAAATATCCTTGACTCATGGGCACAATTCCACTATAATGGTTGAGACTATGGAATAAATAGCTGAGAAAGGATTTTTTACTATGGCTAAGGAATATAAGATTACAAGCCTGCGTCTGGCTGACCTGGAAAAGGAACTGAATTATCTGAAGACCACCCGGGAACGTGAAGTGGCTGCCATGATCGCAGAAGCCCGCTCCTACGGTGACTTGTCCGAAAACTCCGAATACGATGCCGCCAAGAACGAGCAGGCAAAGCTCTATGGCCGTATCGCCGAGATCGAGGACATCCTGTCTCACGCCGTTATCATCGAGGATGAGAACGAAGCCTCCGGCCGGGTTGGCCTGGGCTGCACCATCGAGGTGGAAGACAAGAACGGCAAGCGGACCACATATAAAATCACCGGCTCCCAGGAAGCCAACCCCATGGAGTTCAAGCTGTCCGATGACTCCCCCTTCGGCCGCGCCGTGGTGGGTAAGGCTGCCGGCGAAACCTTCACCGTCAACGCTCCCGCCGGTTCCTTCTCCATGAAGGTTATCAGCGTCACGCGCGAGGGCTAAGAAGATGGCAAAATTTGTACCTCAGGCCGAAGTGCCTGTATCGGAACAGGCCCAGATTCGCCGCGACAAGCTGGCTGCGCTCCAGGCCGAAGGCCGTGATCCCTTTCTGATCACCAAGTTTGATTTCAACGCCGACTCCGCCGCCATTAAGGCAGACTTCGAAGGCTACGAAGGCAAGGTCGTCAAGGTTGCCGGCCGCCTCATGAGCAAGCGCGGTCAGGGCAAGGTCATGTTCTGCGACCTGCAGGACTCCACCGGCCGGATTCAGCTCTTCGTCAAGATCGATGAAATGGGCGAAGAGGAATTTGCCCGGTTCAAGAAGAACGATATCGGCGATATTCTGGGCTGCGAAGGCGAAGTCTTTAAGACCAAGACCGGTGAGATCTCCGTCCGCACTTCCCATGTCACCCTGCTCAGTAAGTCCCTGCTGCCCCTGCCCGAAAAGTACCACGGTCTGACCGACAAGGAAGCCCGCTTCCGTCAGCGCTATGTGGATCTGATGGTGAACCCTGAGGTGAAGCGCAACTTCATCATCCGCTCCAAGTTCATCAAATTCATGCGGAGCTTCCTGGACAGCCGGAACTATATCGAAGTGGAGACCCCCGTCCTGAACTCCATCGCCGGCGGCGCCGCTGCCCGTCCCTTCGTCACCCACCACAATACCCTGGACATTGATATGTACATGCGTATTGCCACGGAGCTGCCCCTGAAGCGGCTCATCATCGGCGGCATGGATCGCGTCTATGAGATCGGCCGTATCTTCCGCAATGAGGGCATGGACCCCAAGCATAACCCGGAGTTCACTTCCGTGGAGCTGTATCAGGCTTATGCCGACTTCCACGACATGATGGACATCGCTGAGGGCATCCTGTCCGGCGCTGCTCAGGAGATTCTGGGCACCTACCAACTGGAATGGATGGGCGAGCAGATCGACCTGACCCCCGGCTGGCGCCGCCTGACCATGGTAGATGCCGTCAAAGAATACGCGGGTGTGGACTTCGGCGCTGTCACCGACGATGCCGAGGCTGTGGCTCTGGCAAATTCCGTGGGTGTAGAGCTGGCCGATGCCGCCGAAAAGACCTGGGGCAACGCGCTGTATGCTACCTTCGACCAGAAGGTGGAAGAGCACCTGATCCAGCCCACCTTCATCACCATGTATCCTGTGGAGGTTTCTCCCCTGACCAAGCGCAGCCCTGAGGATCCCCGCCTGACCGAACGTTTTGAGCTGTTTGTCTGCCACTCTGAGCTGGCCAATGCCTACTCCGAGCTGAACGACCCCATCGATCAGAGAGCTCGTTTCATGAAGCAGGTGGAGCAGCGGGAGCGCGGCGACGACGAGACCGAAATGCTGGACGAGGATTTCCTGAATGCCATGGAATACGGTATGCCTCCCACGGGCGGCATGGGCATGGGCATCGACCGCTGCGTCATGATGCTCACCGGCACCGATACCATCCGGGAAGTCATCCTGTTCCCCACCATGAAGCCCACCGATCTGCCCAAGGCTGAGAAAACGGAAGAAAAAGTTCAGAATTCTCCCGTCTCTGCTCCTGCTGAAAAGAAAGATGTCATCGACTTCTCCAAGGTGGAAATTGAGCCGTTGTTTGCCGATTTCGTTGACTTTGAGACCTTCTCCAAGTCCGATTATCGTGCCGTTAAGGTTCTGGCCTGCGAAGCCGTCAAGAAGTCCAAGAAGCTGCTGAAGTTTACTCTGGACGACGGAACCGGCGTGGAGCGCACCATTTTGAGCGGTATTCACGCCTATTATGAGCCGGAAGAGCTGGTTGGCAAGACCTGCGTGGCCATCACCAATCTGCCCCCCAGACCTATGATGGGCATCGATTCCTGCGGTATGCTGATCTCCGCTGTGCACCACGAAGAGGGTGAAGAGAAGCTGCATCTGCTGATGCTGGACGATCACATCCCCGCCGGTGCAAAAATGTACTAAAAGTTATAAGTTCTCTTGTTCTGCAATCCTAAAAAACACCATGTTACGCCACGCTTACGCCAATGAATGTAAACAACGGCAAAGCGAGAGCGGTGTCTAAAAATCTAAAGCCGCCTGAGTTCCTTCGGAATTCAGGCGGTTTTCTTGATTCAGGAGAATTGATTATGAACATACAGTATATTCGTGTAGGGGATTACGATTGCTGCTGAACCATCTGAAGACACATCCTATCTACAATCATTGGTAGTAATATGGCAATGGTAAGATAAAAAACTGCTGCACCACGGGGAACTTGTTGGTGCAGCAGTTGCTTATGATTGGGAAGAGTATACGCATATCATTTGATGGCAGAAATCTTCCATAATCTCCATAAACAGGGATTCATCCACAGATGTGTCCTCCCGCATAAGACGGAAAAAGGTACTCAGCAAGCCACCGGCATAGAAAGCGGACACCCCTTTCAGCTTTTCGGACTGTTTTGCCAGACCGGGACAAGCCCAGCGCAAAACCATGGCGACGTCCTCTGTGAGCTGTTCCATCAGGATACTCAGCAGCAGCGGAAACATGCTGCTGTTTTTGATATTTCGAACCATCCGCTCATGCAGATGCAAAAACTGCAGCAATTCCCGGCTCATAAGCAGAAAATAGGCGATGGCCCCTCCGTCCATCACGTCCGGCGTCAATTGATCCTGAAGGGTGGATACGATTTCCCGGATGTAAAAGGCAAAGTATTCATATTTGTCAGCGAAATGCTTATAAAAGGTGGTGCGCCGGATCATGGCCCTGTCACACAGTTCATTGACGGTCAGCTCGTCGAAGCATTTTTCCTCCAAAAGGTCTGTAAAGGCGTTATGCAGGGCCAAATAGGTTTTTCGGATGCGCAGATCCATTTTTTCTTCCATGGTGTCCTCCTGATTTGGAAACACAATCAGCCCCTTTGTCAGTTAACTGACAAAGAAAAGCAGCTGTCTCTTGCAAATTATCTGGGAGAAGTATATCATACTCGCGTACAAATGTCAATTAACTATCGTTTGTTTTGAAGGCGTAAAATGGAAAAGGGATCTGTCTTAATAACCCGGAAATGACAGCCTCCCTTGGAAAACGCCGTGGGGGAATCTGGCGCTGCGTTGGCACCGTGATTCTCTCAGCGGTGTTCTGACCATATTTACCAGAGCCATCCGCATCCAGGCCGCTCAGTGCAGCGGAACACATATTTCCTTCTGGGGATATATAAAAACATTGATGGAGCTGCCTCCCTATGGGGCAGACAGCGAACTGCGAAAAAACGGCTTGGAGCTTCAGTTCACCACGGAGCCGGGGGTGCTGCCCGGCAAAGGGTGTACTGGTCAAAATAAGGAGGGATTGAAATGGCATCACAAAAAGAGGCTGGCAAGACCAATGCGATGGTCAGGCTGGCAACATTTATCGTGGATAAGCGGAACTTGTTTTTCCTGCTTCTGGTAATCGGAATTATTTTTTCTATGTTTTCCACCAACTGGATTCAGGTAGAAAACGACCTGAAGGCCTTTCTTCCGGAGACGTGTGAGAGCCGTCGGGGTCTGGATGTGATGGAGGATCAGTTCATCACCTATGGCACGGCCCAAGTCATGGTGGAAAACATTTCCCTGCATCAGGCCGAAGCCCTGTACAAGCAATTGCAGGAAATCCAGGGGGTCCAGAGCATCACCTACGACGAGGAAGAACATTATAAAAACGTCTCGGCGCTCTACACCATCACGTTCGATAATAGCGAAACGGATGAGAAGTGTCTGGAAACGCTGGAGGCGGTGAAAACCCATCTGGCTGGGCAGGACTATTATGTTTCCACCGCGCTGGGCAACTCCACCGCGGAAATTATTGATCAGGAAGTTCGTGTCATCATGGTTCTGGTGGCGGTCATTGTGGTGGCTGTGCTGCTCTTTACCTCCCAGACCTATGCAGAAATTCCGGTGCTGCTGCTGACATTCCTGTCCGCCATGATCCTAAATCAGGGAACTCAGTTCCTGCTGGGGAAAATCTCCTTTGTCTCCAACTCTGTCACCAGCATTTTGCAGCTGGCGCTGTCGCTGGACTATGCGGTGATTCTCAGCAACAGATACAGAGAGGAGCGGGAACGGCTTCCCATTCGGGAGGCGGTGATTGCCGCTCTGAGCAAGGGTATTCCGGAAATTGGCTCCAGCAGTCTGACCACCGTGGGCGGTCTGGTGGCTATGATGTTCATGCAGTTCAAAATCGGCCCGGATATGGCCATCAGTCTGATCAAAGCGGTGCTGTTTGCGCTGCTGTCGGTTTTCATCGTGATGCCCGGTCTGCTGATGCTGTTTGGCCCGCTGATGGACAAAACCAAACATAAAAGCTTTGTGCCCCATATTCCCTTCGTGGGACGGTTTGCGTACAAAACCCGCTTCATCATTCCACCGATTTTCCTTGTGCTGCTTCTGTTGGGATACCATTTTTCCAGCCAGTGCCCCTATGTCTATGGTTATGGGGAGATCGAAACTCCAAAGCTGAATGATGTTCAGATTGCGGAAAACAAAATCCGGGATAATTTCGGCGCTACCAACTTCGTGGCTCTGGTGTACCCCCAAAATGACTATGAGACGGAAAAAGCGTTGCTGGCAGAGCTGGATAGCTACGAACAGATTGACTATTCCATGGGGTTATCCAACGTGGAGGCCATGGATGGTTATATGCTGGCAGATAAGCTGAGTCCCCGGCAGTTCGCAGAGCTTGCAGGGCTTGACTACGAGCTGGCACAGGTCGTCTATGCGGCCTACGGTGCGGATCAGGATGAATACAGTAAAATCATTGGCGGACTGAACACCTATAAGGTACCGCTGATTGACATGATGCTCTTCGTCTGCGACCAGATCGATGCTGGAATCGTTACTCTTGGTGAAGAGCAGATGGATATGCTCCGGGATGCCCAAACCCAGATGGAAGCGGCGAAAAAGCAGCTTCAGGGGGACGAATACAACCGGGTGCTGATCTACCTGAATCTGCCGGAGGGCGGCGAGGAAACCTACGCCTTCCTGGATACCATCCGCGGTGTTGCCCGCAGCTATTTCCCCGAGGGGGAGATTTATGTGGTGGGCGATTCTTCGGTGGAACAGGACTTCAAGCTTTCTTTTGCCACGGATAATCTGGTCATCACCATTGTGTCCATTCTGATTGTGCTGGTGGTGCTGCTGTTTACCTTCAAGTCCGCAGCAATGCCCCTGCTGCTGATCCTGGTGATTCAGGGCGCTATTTGGATCAACTTCTCCATTCCGACCTTTACGGATGCGCCCCTGTTCTTTATGAGTTATCTGGTTGTCAGCGCCATCCAGATGGGCGCCAATATTGACTATGCCATCGTAATTGCCAGCCGATATCAGGAACTGAAAAACCAGCTGGACCCCCAGGAGGCCATTATTGAGACCATGAACTTCGCCTTTCACACCATCATCACCTCCGGCACCATTTTGGCCTGCGCTGGTACCCTGATTGGCAGGATGACCTCGGAAGTAGCCATTGTTGGCATCGGTGAGAGCCTTGGTCGGGGCACCATCATTTCCATCTTTCTGGTGATGTTTGTACTGCCTCAGATTTTGCTGGTCGGCAGCACGCTGGCGGATAAGACCTCCTTCTCCATGCCCCGGGCCAATCTGCCCCGGATTGCCAGCTCCGGTCACATTCGGGTGGATGGCATGGTACGCGGTGAGATCCGGGGATACGTCCATGGCATGATCCGGGCGGATATCAACGGCGAAGTGGATCTGAATATGATTTCCGGCAAAACATCGGAGGAAGGAGGACACGACAATGAAACGTAAAATCCTCACCCTTTTCCTGGCGATGGCTCTGGTGGTAGGCATCGCCGCACCCGCTTTTGCGGCAGAAGAGGAGGAACCGGTATCGGAAGTGCCGGTACAAATCATCTCCATTCAAACCGCTGACGACTTACTGGTCCTGGCGGAAAACTGTTCCCTGGACACCTGGTCTTATCACACAGAGGTGGTTTTGCAGGCAGACATTTCTCTGGCAGGAACGGATTTTTCCGGCATTGCCACCTTTGCCGGGATCTTCAATGGCAACGGCCATACCATCAGCGGCCTGGACATTATGGAAAGCATGGCTCCCACCGGGCTGTTCCGCTACTTACAGCCCACGGCAGTGGTAAAAAATCTGACGGTCTGTGGCCGGGTGACTCCCGGCGGTGACGCGGTCACCGTGGGCGGCATCGTGGGAGAGAACCATGGCACTGTGGAAAACTGTGCCTTCATCGGGGAAGTCAAAGGGGAAACCGACACTGGCGGCATTGCCGGAGCCAATTATGGAACCATCCGCCAGTGCCAGGTCAGCGGCTCTCTCTCCGGAGCGAACCGAACCGGCGGTGTGGCCGGCTACAACCAGGGCATCATCGACGGCTGTGAAAACGCAATGGAGATCAACGTAGACTGCGTTGATCCAACCATCGATCCCACAGCCATTGATCTGAACTTCAATATGGACATATCCCGACTGTCCAGTCTGGATACCGCCGATGCCGCGTCGAATACCGGAGGCATTACCGGATATTCCGCAGGAACGGTCATAAGCTGTAAAAATACCGGATCGGTCGGCTATCCCCACATCGGCTACAACCTGGGCGGTATCATCGGACGCAACTGCGGCATTGTGGGTGATTGCCATAACGAAGGCCATATCCAGGGCCGGAAGGATGCAGGCGGCATTGTGGGCCAAATGGAACCGAACATTGCTGCCATCCTCTCCCCGGATTATCTGGAAACTCTGAGCAAGCAATTTGAGAATCTGGGAAATCTGATCAGCGCCGCGGGAAGCCACGCTGCCGGGGCCGGAGATGATATCCGGTCCTGTGTGGAGACCATCGCCGCTTACCAGAGCAGTGCCCGCGCCGCACTGGATGCCATTGTTTCGCTGGGAGGCGGTGATTTCGGAGATACGATCAGCGCTGTCGAAACCCTGCGGAATTCCATTGCAGGAATGGTGAGCACCACAAGAAATCTTCAAACCATCATCGCCGGAAGCGTGGAAGATCTGTCCGATGATGTGGGCGCTATCAGCGGTCAGATCAGCAGTATCTCCCGAACCTTTGCCCTGGCCACAGAAGACGCAAAGCAGGAAACGATATCCGATATTTCCAGCATAGACCTGGCGGAGATTTCCGAAGGCAAGGTACTTGACTGTTCCAACAGCGGCCTTGTAGAGGCAGACCTGAATGTAGGCGGCATCGTGGGCATCATGGGTCTGGAATACGAGATCGACCCGGAGGACGATGCACCCAATGGAAGCAGCATCCCGCGCCGGCGCTATGAGCTGAAAGCCATTGTGCAGAACTGCGTCAATACCGGTATAGTTACCGGCAAGCGCAGTTATGTGGGCGGTATCTGCGGTCGGATGGAACTGGGATTGATCACGGCCTCCCAAGGCTATGGCACCATTACCAGTGAAAGCGGCGACTATGTAGGCGGTATCGCAGGTTTGGCCGGCGGAACCATCCGGGACTGCTTCTCCAAATGTTCCCTGGAGGGCGGCAGCTATATTGGCGGTATTGTGGGCTGCGGCATCGCAGAGGACTTCAGCGGAGAATCCAGCACCGTCTCCGGCTGTTACAGCATGGTACAGATCAACCGGTACGAGCAGTACATCGGCGGCGTTTCCGGCGCGTACATCGGCAATTTTACCAGCAACTATTTTGTGTCGGATACCCTCAAAGGCATGAACGGTGTCAGTTATTTCGCCCTGGCGGAGCCCCTTACCTATGACGCGCTGCGGAAAACCGAAGGGTTACCCAGGGCGCTGCGGCAATTCACCCTGTCCTTTACGGCGGATGGGGAAACCATCAAAACAGTCCCCTTTGATTACGGAGATTCCTTCGATTCCTCGGTCTATCCGGAGATTCCCCAGAAGGAGGGCTATTACGCCCAGTGGAGCACCGACGATCTGACAGACCTGCGGTTTGACAAGGTGGTGGAAGTGGAGTACATCCCCCACATGACAGCTCTCAACTCTACCGATGTCCGGCCCAGCGGAAAACCGATACTCTTTGTTCAGGGGCAGTTTAAGGCTGGGGATTATCTGATGATGACGTATGGCACAACAGATTTTCCCGAAAAAGAAGGTCAGACACTGCTGGAGCACTGGGAAATTTCCATTCCTGCCGACGGTCTGGAAAGCCACATCATCCGCTACCTTCCCATCCAGGAGAATGTGGAGCTGTACCTGCTGAAAAAAGGAAATTGGAGCCGGGTTTCGGCAGAGAACATGGGCAGCTATCTGGCCTTTGCCGCTGACGGAGCAGAGGTGGAAATTGCGGTGGTCTCAACCCAAACCGGCAGGACACGTTGGGTGATCCTGGCATCCGGGCTGGCGGCGGTGCTGGTATTGGCAGTGTCTATCTTTGCTGTCCGCAAAAGACGGAAGGGCAAGAATTCCAAGGATCAGAAAGAAACACTTGCCCTCCCGGATCCGGTAAAACCAAAAAAGAAGAAAAAAAACTGGCATATTTTCTTGACCGCACTGGTGTTGGTGGGAATCTGCGCCGCAGCGGCTGTGCTGCTCTGCTTCCCTCATACCAAAGCCGGTCAGAGCGTCCGCTCCTTTGACATTCTGAACGCCTATCTGGAGCAGCCCCGCCAGGAAATGGCCCTGACAGTAAAAGCGAATATAGAGGACAAAAACGCAAACTTTACGGCCCGGATTTCCAAGGGAAAGGTGGATAATACCGCCATCAGCATGATTTGCGAAGGCGAGCGCAAGCTATACTTCGCCGATGGGGCGGTGTTCCTGGAAAACGGAGCCGCATACCAGCTGAACCAGACAGCCCCGGACTATTCCGGCCTACTGGAACAGGTGCTGGCGGTCTGCGGGCTGGTAGAGGCGGAGTCGTTCGACGGTGTCTATACCATGACCGCAGAAGGCGCGCAAGCCCAAGCCATCCTGAAACTGCTGCTGCCCTCGGCCCATGCCATGCTGCCCGATGCCAACCGCCTGACCGTGGATTTGCTGACGGAAGGAAACAGCCTGACCCAGATCCGGTTTACCGGGGCCGGAAACCTGACGGATTCCGTCAAGACCCCATTCTCCCTGTCCGCGACTGTGGATATTCTCCCGGCTTCCGGGGACCTTCAGGTTCCCGAAGCAGTGTCAAAAGCCGTTTCTTCCGGCAGCTACCAGGCCCAGGAGCTCTATTCTGACGACCTGGTACGGCTGATTGAAGCCTGGTCTCATATCCGCAGTCAAAATCCTATGGCGGCAGAGGTGGCACTGGAAGGAGACTGCGGCCCTCTCGGCATCCAGGATTGCTTCCAGTTTTATCAATGGAAGCTGGATGACAATCTGATCTGGGGTGCGGAAAAGCAAGGAAAGATTCTATATTTCACCAAGGATGCCGTTTGCAATGGAGAAGGGCGGACAGTGTCCGCCGACGAGGCCAAGGGTTTGGATGCTGTCAAGGCGCTGGACATTGCTTATCGCAGTTTCAGCAGTGCGGATTTTCAGTGTCGGGAAGCGGAGGATTCCTACCTCTATACCGTCACCCTCGCGCAGGACGGAATGAAGCAGATTGTGGATGCTCTGTTCCCCCAAGCCGGGGAAATGGAGATTTCCTATGGCAAAGGCAGCATCCAACTGGTTATCTGCCAGGAGCAGATTCAAAGCATCCAGGTCACCTGCGGCGGCAGCGTAAAAGTCATTTCTGCCCAGGCAGAGGTCCAGTTCTGTGCGGACATCCGGTTCCAGGACGAAAGTGCTGCCCCGGTGCTTCCGGATGCCGTAAAGGATGCCCTGCATAAATAAACAGATATTTTCTCTTTCGCCAAACAGGGAAGCATGTTCAAAAGGGTTGCCCATTCTTTCCCCAACATACACGAAAAGCCCCGCCGGTTCCTTGAACAGTTTATATAAGTGCAAAAAGTGCCCGAAGAATAATTTCTTCGGGCACTTTCATATTAACCTGCGGGGTAGAACAGTGGTGTGTTCAGGCCAATGGGCAAGCCCAGCATCAGCCAGATGATCAGCATAATGGTCCAGGAAATCAGGAATACCACAGAATAGGGCAGCATGGTGGCCGTGATGGTGCCAATGCCGGCCTTCTTATCATACTTCTGGGCAAAGACGATGATGACGGCATAATAGGTCATCAGAGGGGTAATCACATTGGTGCAGCTGTCGCCTACACGGTAGGCCAGCTGGCAAAGTTCAGGGCTGTAACCCAGCAGCATGAACATCGGAACAAACACCGGAGCCAGGATATTCCACTTGGCCGAAGCGGACCCCATGAACAGGTTCATGATGGCGGTGAACAGCACAAAAATGACCATCAGAGGAATCAGACCAATTTCAATGGACTCGAAGAAGGCTGCACCGGACAGGGCAATGATGGTACCCAGCTTGGAATAGGAAAAATAGTTGATAAACTGGGCGGACACAAAAGCCAGGGCCAGGAAGGAGCCCATTTCTGCCATGGAACCAGCCATCGCGCCGGCCACGTCCTTGTCATTCTGAAACTTTCCGGTGGTCAGGCCATACGCCACGCCGGGCAGGAAAAACAGCAGGGCGATCAGCACAATCAGGCTGTTGACCAAAGGGGTGGCCCCAAGCAGCGCACCGTCCGAATTCCGGAAGAAAGAGTCGGCAGGGATGCAGCAGGCCACAATCACAGCCACGAACACAAGCGCAGCAATGCCGGCATTGCGCAACCCCTTCTTCTGAAGGGGGGTGACTTCCGTCAGGGAGTGGTCCTCCCCCTCCACGATGCCGGTGAAGGTACCCAGCCGGGGTTCCACAATCTTATCGGTGACCAGGGTGCCCAGGACAGTGATCAGGACGGTGGAGGCAATCATGAAAAAATAGTTACCCATGATCTGGACCTCATAAGCAGGATCCAGAATCTCCACCGCTGCCTGAGTAATGCCGCCCAGCAGGGGGTCCAGAGTGCCAACCAGCAGATTGGCGGAGAATCCGCCGGAAACACCGGCAAAGGCAGCAGCCAGACCGGCAAGGGGATGCCGGCCGCAGGCATGGAACATCATGGCCCCCAGGGGGATCAGAATGACGTAACCGGCATCAGAAGCAATGTTGGACATGACACCCAGAAAAACGATCATGGGGGTCAGCAGCTTGGCGGGAGTGGCCTTGACCACATTTTTCAGCAGCGTATCAATCATGCCGGACTTCTCGGCAACGCCAACTCCCAGCATGGCCACCAGAACCATGCCCAGGGGCGCATAGGTGGTGAAGTTATTGACAGCGCTGGTGAACATATACGCCAGGCCTTCCTTGGTCAGCAGGCTGACAACGGTCACCGTGGTCTCCTTCAGCTCGCCGCCGGAAACCAGATTGCCGGTGGCGGAGACGCCCAGCGCCGCGCAGAGGGCGGAAACCAGGACGATTGCCAGAGCCAGCATGGCAAACATGGTAACAGGATGGGGCAGCGCGTTTCCGACACGTTCAATACCATTAAGGCATTTGGTCAGCCAGTTTGTTTTCTTCTCGGGGGTTTGGGACATAGAATTTCTCCTTTTCTTTTTTTGATTCATTCCGTTGTACCAGGGAAAGGATAAGGGCACAAACGAAGAAAAGTATATCATTTCTTTGTGGAAGAATCAACTGTCTCCCGGTTCTTCCTTTTCAGCAATGTTGGGTCGATGATCTGATCGCATCCGCTGAACAGCCCGGTGTTTATTTTATCCAAATATCTTCAAAAAAGCAGACAGCCGTTCTACCACCTGGGTTAGCGTTACGATGGCTTGGTTCAGAGCTTCAAAATCGATGCCATTGAGTTTCGTGACGGTCTCTTCCAGGCTGGTTTGACCTGTGGCCACCAGCGTATTGACACCCTCGATCATGCCGGAAAAGTCCACGGTGGTGAGTTCCTGGGTCACCTGCTCCAGGTTGCCCAGCACCACTTCCATCTGAGCCACCACTCCGGGGATCTCCGTGATGATGGCGCTGATCTGAGGCAGGAAATCTTTGATCAGGAAATAGATTCCCGCAAAGCACGCCACTGCCACCAGGGCTGCAACACACTGGATCCGGGTGTAGAGCAGCTGTTTTCGATTGGATTCCTCTATTTTTTGCAGCAGTTCCAACATTTCATTTTTTTCTTCCATGGTTATTCTCCTTTCTATATTTCTACCATTTATTGTAGTACAGCAGCAGAGGAATTGCAAGAGTGAAACCAATCTTTCTCCGCTTCGACGCAACTGAAATATAAGTACAACATTGACAATTGCGGAGAAATCGCTTATAGTATATTTGGTTGAAATGCAACACAAACTTACGAAAGACAAGGTGATAACATATGTACATGGATGATTACAAGCGCTGGCTGGATACCCCTCTGGAAGATGCTGCCCTGACCGAAGAGCTGAAGAGCATTGCAGGCCAGGAGGATGAGATCAAGGAGCGCTTTGCCGTTTCTCTGAAGTTCGGCACCGCCGGCCTGCGGGGTGTCCTGGGCGCCGGCTCCAATCGCATGAACATCTACGTGGTTCGTCAGGCCACCCAGGGTCTGGCAAACTGGGTCAAAACCCAGGGCGGCAATCAGCTGGTTGCTGTTTCCTACGACAGCCGCATCAACTCCGATGTCTTTGCAAAAGAGACTGCACGGGTTCTGGCTGCCAATGGCATCAAGGTCCGCATTTATGATGCCCTGATGCCTGTCCCCGCTCTGTCCTTCGCGACCCGTTACTATAAAGCAAATGCCGGCGTCATGATCACCGCTTCCCACAACCCCGCCAAGTACAACGGCTATAAGGCCTACGGCCCTGACGGCTGCCAGATGACCGACGATGCCGCTGCCGTTGTTTACGCTGAGATCCAGAACACCGACATTCTCACCGGCGCCAAGCTGATCTCCTTCGAGGAAGGCCTGGAACAGGGTCTGATCCAGTATGTGGGCGACGACTGCAAGGAAGGCCTGTATGACGCCATCAAGGCCTGCCAGGTTCGTCCCGGCCTGTGCAAGACTGCCGGT
Source organism: Faecousia sp. (assembly GCA_051867165.1). GTDB lineage: Bacteria > Bacillota > Clostridia > Oscillospirales > Oscillospiraceae > Faecousia. Next base: position 18,077 of record JBJDYI010000045.1, read on the forward strand.
CTGAAGCTGGTCTACTCCCCCCTGAACGGCTCCGGTCTGGTTCCCGTCATGCGCGTGCTGAATGACATCGGCATCGATGACATCACCATCGTTCCCGAGCAGCAGTATCCCGATGGCAACTTCCCCACCTGTCCTTACCCCAACCCCGAAATCTTCGAGGCACTGCGGCTGGGTCTGGAGCTGGCCACCAAGGAAGGTGCTGACCTGATGCTGGCCACCGATCCCGATGCTGACCGTGTCGGCATTGCCATGAAGTGTCCTGACGGCTCCTACGAGCTGGTCTCCGGCAACGAAGTCGGCGTGCTGCTGCTGGACTACATCTGCGAGGGCCGCATCGAAAAGGGCACCATGCCCAAGAATCCCGTTGCTGTGAAGAGCCTGGTCTCTACCCCCCTGGCCGACGCTGTCGCCGCCAACTATGGCGTGGAAATGCGCAACGTTCTGACCGGCTTCAAGTGGATCGGCGATCAGATCGCCCGTCTGGAAGCAGCCGGCGAAGTGGAGCGCTTCATCCTGGGCTTTGAAGAGTCCTATGGCTATCTGGCCGGTCCCTATGTCCGCGACAAGGACGCCATCATCGGCTCCATGCTGATCTGTGAAATGGCCGCCTACTACCGTTCCATCGGCTCCTCCATCAAGGAACATCTGGAAGGCATCTACGCCAAGTACGGCCGCTACCTGAACAAGGTGGACTCCTTCGAGTTCCCGGGCCTCAGCGGCATGGACAAGATGGCAGGCATCATGGCAGACCTGAGAGCCAATGCTCCTGCTGAAATCGGCGGCTACAAGGTCGTGAAGGTTACTGACTACACCAAGACCGAAGAAACCGGTATGCCTTCTGCCAATGTCCTGGTCTACAACCTGGAAGGCGGCGCCACCGTTATCGTCCGTCCCTCCGGCACCGAGCCCAAGATCAAGACCTACTTTACCACCCTGGGCAAGGATCTCCAGGAAGCACAGGTTCAGAAGGACGTTCTGGCTGCCGCACTGAAGCCCATTCTGGCATAACCTATCCTTTGATTTACCGAATCTCATAATCTGTTTCGTGATTTTCCATGGAGTAAATCACGAAAACCGCAACGCCCTATGGCGGTGCCGTCCTGATAAAAAGGAAACACTTTGATCAGGAATGACCATGAAAAAATATCCGCCGGATCAAACCGGCGGATATTCTTTTTGATAATCCTCATTTTGTAGCCTGATTACATTTCTTGCAGCTTCTCCATCGCGGCCTGAATCTGGGGGTCCTCCTCCGGCTCCAGCTGGCCGTAATAAATATCCTTGAATGTTTCCTCATCCACCGTGATTCCCACATCAGGCGTGATGCCAACGCCTTCCAGGCTGATCCCCTTGGGCGTGTAGTATTTGCCGATGGAAAGCGCCACCGCAGAACCATCCTTCATCTGGAAGGTGGTCTGGAAATGACCCTTGCCTGAGGTCTTTTCCCCCACCACGATGGCCGCGCCATACTCCTGCAGTGCCGCCGCAAAGAACTCCGCCGCAGAATAGGATTCTCCGTTGACCAGCACGGCCATGGGCACCTCCAGACAATTCCCATCCGAGGTATCCAGGCGTTCCCGGCCTGCGTAATCCACCGTTCGGAACAGGTCTCCCTCCGGCAGGAGATAGTCCAGAAGCTTCACCAGTTCGTGGGCATAGCCACCTGGATTGTTGCGGACATCGAAAATCAGCTTTTCTGCCCCCTGCTCCAGCAGCATTTCAATGGCTGCTATGGTTTCATCGGCACATCGGTCATCGAAATTATTAATGGTGACCAGGCCCACCGACTGGCTCAGCATTTCACCGGCGGCTACCGTCACCTCCACCCTGCGCCGGGTCACAGAAACCGTCATGCTTTTTTCATCCCGGCGGATGACCAGTTCCACCGGCGTTCCCTCCCGGCCCCGGACCAGGTTTCTGGCTTCTGTTGTGGTCATATCCGTGGTGGGGTGGCCTTCAATGGCTGTGATGACATCATTGACCTGCAATCCCGCCTCTTCTGCGCTGCTGCCGGGATTGACCTGCATAATCCGCAGGCCGGACTGATCTTCCGCCACGGTGATGGTGATACCAATGCCCACATAGGCATTTTCAGAATTTTCCCGATAGGAATCATATTCGCTGGCAGGAATATAATAGCTCCACCGGTCTCCGGTGGCGGCAATCATGGCCGCGGCCGCCGCATCCTCCAAAGCCACAGGGTCCGCTTCTTCGATGTAATACTTCTCAATCAAAGATTCCAGCTGGTCCAGCTTGGAGGTGCCGCCCGCGTGGCCAACCGTCAGGCCCAGGGTCAGAACCGTTGAGAAAACCGACACCAGAATATAAGACGAAACAATCAGCAGTTTTTTCTTCAAAATAATCACCCCGTAATAGTATTCCCACAGCCCAAGGATGGGCTGTGGGAAGAAAATTCATACATGGATCAGCCCGTCCACAGAGGACCAAAGTCCAGGAACTGGGAGGGATTGATGTAGGCGCCGTTATACATGATGCCAAAGTGCAGATGGTTGCCGGTGGCAACACCAGTCTGACCCACATAGCCGATGAGCTGGCCCTGAGACACATTCTGGCCTGCGGAAACCACATAATTGGTCATGTGCATGTAAATGGAAGAATAACCATCCAGATGGTTGATCTTCACATAATAGCCGGCGGCACTGCCGTATGTCGCTGTGGTAACCTGGCCACCCCGGGATGCATAAATGGGAGTACCTGCATTGGCAGAAAGGTCAACGCCCTGGTGAAAAGTGGACGCGCCGGTGGTGGGAGCGACACGGTTGCCAAAGGGGCTCATATATGCCTTATAAGCAACAGGCATGATCCAACCACTGCCCACATTGACACTGCCGCCTCCGTTGTTTCCGCTGTCACCACCGGTGCCGCCGGAGGAATTGTTATTGCCGCCACCGCCCGCAGCTGTGGTGGGAGGCTGGGTCGTTTCAGAAGTGGCCAGCCATTCCATATATTCCCGCTGCTTTGCTTCGCTGTATGCCTGTTCCTGCTGGAGGATCTCCTTCAGGAATGCTTCCTCCTGCTGTTCGAACAAATCTTCCAGCTCTTCCAGTTCCATGCCCTTGGCCAGCAGTTCCTGGATCAGCGCATCCACTTCCGCGCGCTTGGCATCCAGCGCTTCCTGGGTGGAATCCAACTCAGCCTTGGTTTCCTGAAGCTCTGCCTTTTCTGCTTCCAGCGCTTCCTGGGCTTCCGCCACGTTTTCCGCGGCCTCACCCAGTTCCTTCAGACGCCGCTGATCCGAAGCAGCAATTTCCTGAACCATATTCATCCGGTCCAGAAGGTCGGAGAAGCTGTTGGCCTTGAACAGCACCTCCCAGTAGGAAATGCTTCCGTCTTCCTCCATGGCCTGGATCCGGTCCTTGGTGTTTTCATTCAATTCAGCATAGCGTTCTTCCGCATGATCCAGCTCGTCCTGCTTGTCGGCAATCAGAACATTAAAGGCAGAAATCTGCTCATTGATGTTAATCAGCTCCGTACTCAGCAGACCAATCTCCTGATCAATCACATTTTTCCGGGCCACCACATCGGCGATTTCGTCTTCGTTTTTCTTGTACTGCTCTTTGACATCCTCAATCTGGGCCCGAATGGCCTCCTTTTCCTTTTTCAGGGCATTGATCTGGGCCCGAATCTCACTGGAGGATTCATAGGCCTTGGCCGATACCGGAATCAGGCTGAGAATGAGGGTCAGTAACATCATAGCGGCCATGACTCCGGCCAGAATGGAAACCAGACGTTTGCGTTTTTTCATAGTACACTCCTTTTAAAAAGGCCGGCATTAGTAAATATATGCCAGTGGGTTTACATAACTTCCTGCATAAGAAATACCGAAATGCAAATGAGGACCGGTGGAAATGCCGGTGCTGCCCACATAGCCAATCAGCTGGCCCTGAGAAACAGACTGTCCGGCAGAAACAACGTAGTTCGTCATGTGCATGTAAATAGAGGAAAAACCATCCAGATGGTTGATGCTGACATAGTAGCCTGCACCGCCGGCCTGGTAGGAGGCGGTGGTAACAGTACCGGCCCGGGTGGCATAAATGGGGGTACCCTGGGCACAGGCCATGTCGATGCCGTTATGCATCCGGTTCACACCCAGCACAGGATGCAGCCGCATACCAAAGGGGCTTGTCAGGGTGTAGCCGGAAACCGGGGTGATCCAGGTGGCATTGGACGCGGGGGCTCCGCCGGCGGCCGCCAAAGCTGCCAGCTTTTCCTCGTACTTGGCATTGGCAAGCTCCTTTTCCTTTGCCGCAATTTCCTGCATCAGGCTGTCCTGCAGGGATTCCGATTCATCCAGCATTGCCTGGAACTCATCCTGCTTTTTGGCTAGTTCCCGGAGAATCTCATCAGACTCGGTGCGCTTGATTTCCATGGCTTCCTGGGATCTCAGCAATGCTGCATTGGATTCTTCCAATTCCGCTTTGCCCCGGGTCATCTGCTCCTGGGCAGCGACCACATCGGCAGCAGCCTGCCGCATTTCTTCCAGACGGGACTGATCAGAGGCCGCGATCTCCTGCATCATATTGACCCGGTCCAGCATATCCGTAAAGCTGCTGGCCTCGAAGATCACCTCCCAATAGCTGACCGTGCCTCCTTCTTCCATGGCCCGGATCCGCAATTTGTGCTTTTCGTTCAGACCGTTCAGCGTAAACTGCGCAATGTCCAGCTCATCCTGGGCATCCGCAATCAGCTGGCTGTATGCGGAAATCTGACTGTTCAGATTTTCAATTTGCGCATTCAGCAGAGAGATTTCCTGGTCAATGGCGTTCTTATTGTCCACCAGGCTCTGGATCTCACTGGCATTGGCATCATATTTGCTTTGAATGGCATCGATTTCGGCCTGAATGGCCTTGTTTTCGTCTTTCAGGGTATCCAACTCTCCCTGAATTGCCGTCGATGATTTGGCTGCCTGTACCGGTGTGGGAATCACACCCAGCAGCATGACCAGAGCCAACGTCAGGGAAAGAAGGGATGTAAGGGATTTGCGATTCATAGGTTCGTCTCCAATTATGTTTCTGTTTGAAATTGGGCTCGTTACAGAAAATTACACATTCATAAACTTCCGGATGGAGGTCCAGCTGCCCACAATGCCGACGAACAGACCGGCGGCACCGAAGGTTGCCATCATGGGAATCAGCAGCTCCTGGAACTCAACCAGGCTGAACAGCTGCAGGGAGTCCACTTCCGAAATCCGGATGGTCAGCGCGTCATAAATGATCCACTCCAGGCCGAAAGCCAGCAGGGCGCCGATCATGCCCAGGGTGAAACCCTCCACCTGGAAGGGCAGCCGGATGAAGCCGTTGGTGGCACCCACCATCTTCATAATGGCAATTTCATCCCGGCGGTCATACATGGCCAGCTTGACGGTGTTGGAAATAATCAGCAGGGAGACCACCAGCAAAATGGCAATCACCGCGATGGAAACAATGTGAATCACATTCTGGATGGTAGAGAAGCCCTCTGCCAGTTCGTAGGCCGCGCTGGTCTTGGCCACACCGGGAATGGATTTCAGCTGCTCGTCAGTCTGCTGCATTTTGGTGTTATCCTCCAGCACCACAACAAACCGGTGACGCAGGTCTTCAGACTGAACACCGCTGAACGCAGAATCTCCGTCGTGATCATTGACAAAATCCTCCAGTGCTTCCTGACGGGAAACAAAGGTGGACTGCAGAATATTGTCCAGAGTGTTGATCTTGGTGCCGATGGACCGTGCCTCAGCGTCGGACAGGGCGCTGTCCACATAGACCAGAATTTCGCTGGTCTGATTCAGTTCCTCCACCATGATATCCAGATTGTAGGACAAAATGGAAAAGCTACCCACAATCAGCAGGCAGGCCACCGTCACGCACACAGAGGCAAAGGACATAAAGCCATGGGTAAAAATACCCTTGAAGCCTTCTTTTAACAGATATCCAATATTATTCAGTCTCATGGCTTAGCCCTCCTCTCCCAGTCCGTCGTCAACCACAAGACCGTCATTGATGACTATGGTACGCTTGTGGAAAAGCTCCACCAACTTGTGGTCATGGGTAACCACCAGCACCGTGGTGCCCAGATTGTTGATCTCCTGCAGAAGAGCCATGATCTCAAAGGACCGCTCCGGGTCCAGGTTGCCGGTGGGCTCGTCTGCGATGATCATGGAAGGGTTGTTCACCAGCGCACGGGCAATGGCCAGTCTCTGCTGCTCGCCGCCGGACATCTCATTGGGATGGCGGTTCGCCTTGTTTTCCAGGCCAACCAGGTCCAGCACATAGGGAACGCGGTCCCGGATCTCCCGCTCCCTGGCGCCAACCACACGCATGGCAAAGGCCACATTCTCATAGACCGTCATTTTCTCGATCAGGCGGTAATCCTGGAACACAACGCCAACCGTACGGCGCAGATAAGGAATTTCACGTTTCCGAATCCGTTCCAGAGAATAGCCGTTCACATGGACGGTGCCGGAGGTGGGCTTTAACTCGCCGGTGATCAGCTTGATGATGGTGGACTTGCCTGAACCGGAAGGACCTACCAGGAAGCAAAATTCACCGTCTTCAATCTGCATGGTAACGCCATTCAGGGCGGTATTACCCTGGTCATACGATTTTACAACATCGGTAAATTCAATCATAACATCTATCTCCTGTTTTGAAGCAGCTTCAGAAGATATCCAAATCTGCCCGCAGTGTAACCAAATTGTAACACATTCCCCGTCCGTTGTCAATTCCTTACCGCCAATTCTTGTGCCGTTTCAATAATTTAACAAAAAATCCACATTTTTTGTTGAAAGAAAGTTGAAAAAACAAGGGATTGTGTCCGAGTTAATTATATATGTCTATATATGGTACGTCCGAAAAGATGATCCTGTCCCTTCCATGTACGCGCACGAAGGACTGCCGCGAAAAAAGGTGACGGATTGCTCTGTCCGCAAAAACAGGGCCGTTTTCACGGCCCTGCAAAACGATGAAATTAACGTGCTTCCCGGCTGGTGAGGTATTTGCGCACCATCAGAGCCACCTTGAACACAATGGCATGATCGAACTGACGCAGGTCCAGACCGGTCAGCTTCTTGATCTTTTCCAGACGGTAAACCAGGGTATTGCGGTGGACGAACAGCTTCCGGGAGGTCTCGGAAACGTTCAGGTTGTTCTCAAAGAATTTGTTGATGGTAAACAGGGTTTCCTGATCCAGAGAATCAATGGAATTCTTCTTGAACACTTCGCTGAGGAAAATTTCGCACAGGGTGGTGGGCAGCTGATAAATCAGACGGCCAATGCCCAGATTCTCATAGTGCATGATGCTCTTTTCGGTGTCAAACACCTTGCCGACCTCAATGGCAGTCTGGGCTTCCTTATAGGAGTCGGCCAGTTCCCGCAGATGCTCCGCGATGGTGCCGATACCGATGACGGTTTTGATCCGCAGTTCGTTTTTCAGGATCTCTTCCATGGTAACCGCCATCTTTTCCAGTTCCTCACTGGTGACATTGGCACCCACCTGTTTGACCACGGCAATGTCCATTTCGTTGATGCTCAGGACAAAGTCCTGAATCTTGTCAGAGAACATGCTGCTAAGCACATCCACAGTGGCCACATCTCCATGACCAACCTGACGAATCAGGAACACAGCCCGGGGCGTATCGGTGGAAAAGTGCAGTTCCTTGGCACGGATGTAAATATCACCGGGAAGAATGTTGTCCATGATGATGTTCTTGACAAAGGTGCCCCGGTCATGCTTTTCTTCGTAAAAGATCTTGGCGTCATTCAGGGCAATGTAGGCCATCTGGCAGAAGCTTCTGGCAGATTCATCATCGCCGGTGCAGAAAACAGCATATTCGTAATAGTTGGAATTGCCCACGATGGCCTTGAAGCACTTCTGGCCAAAGGTGACGACCCCTTCAGAAGCATTGCCCACCTTCAGCGCGGCGTCGGTCCATCTTTCTCCCAGCAGGGATACATCCGTACAGGAAACCACACAACCCTCGGTATCAATCACACCAAAGGTACGGTCGGAAACCTCTTTTAACTGAACGATCACACTTTGAAACACACTGTTGGACATGGATCTGCCCCTCCTTAGTATCTTGCACAAATGCGCATTTCACAAAACTGCATTATTATTATACACACCTTTTGCGCACATTGCAAGTACCTTTTGACATTTTATTGCAAAAACTCTCTGTCTTTTTAGGTATTATCCCAATGGTTCCCGGGAAATAACTCTAATTTCGGAAACTCCTGTCAGTCATTTTGACCTTATGATATCCCATCCAATTCGTCGATTTCCGCCGGCGTCAGTTCCCGGGTTTGCCCTCTGGGCAAATCGCCCAGGGTCAGATTCCCCTCCTGACGCCGTTCCAGATAGGTAACAGTCATGTTTCTGGAGGCCATCATCCGGCGAACCTGGTGATATTTTCCTTCACAGACCGTGATCAGACTTTCTCCCGGCCCCAGGGGCTCCAGGGTTGCAGGCAGGCACACGGTGCCATCCCGCAGGGAAATCCGGCCCGCAAAGGCAGCCACATCTTCCTGTCCTGCCTGGCCCTCATGCCGGGCGTAGTAGCGTTTGGGCACTTCCTTTTTCGGAGAAATCAACCGGTGCAGCAGATCGCCGTCGTTGGTAAACAGCAGCAGGCCTTCGGTGGCTTTGTCCAAACGGCCCACAGGCTTCAGATCCAGATGCCTGTATTCCGGAGGCAGCAGCTCCATCACCGTTTTTTCCACGGGATCCTCCGTGGCGGTGACATATCCTGCCGGTTTGTTCAGCATCAGCACCACCCGGCGCATCCCACCCAGGGGCGTTCCATCCAGGGCAATTTTTTGCCGGGCAGGGTCGACTTTTTTGCCGGCATCCTTTTCCGGTTTCCCATCCACTGTCACCCGGCCGGATTTGATAAGAAGCTTTACCTGGCTGCGGGTACCGGCGCCGCTGTCACACATGAATTTATCCAATCGTTCCATGATTCCTCCGTTCTACCCTCGCTGCCATGGACATACAGTATAGCACCAATGCCAAAACAGGAGGGAAACATTATGATGGTCATGACCGCTAAGGTGGATTTGAAAAAAATCGTTTTCGTCATCGCCGCTGTGGTTGTGCTGCTTCTGGCAGCCATCGGACTCTTGGGCGGAAATAAAAATGCCGCACCCACCGCCGCCCCGTCCGTTTCCAGCAACGATGGCCGGGTCCAGTTTCTGAAGGGGTTCGGCTGGGACGTCACCACCTCTCCCACAGAATCCAGTCAGGTGAAGATTCCCAAGAAAAGCAGTGCCGTTTTTGACCGGTACAACGTTCTGCAAAAAGGCCAGGGATATGATCTGAGCAAGTATGCCGGAAAAAGCGTGATGCGCTATGTCTACAAAATCAACAACTATCCCGGTGCCACGGAGCCGGTCTATGCCACACTGCTGGTCCATAAAGACAAAATCATCGGCGGAGACGTGACCAACACGGCCGCAGGCGGAAAAATGCAGGGGTTCCAGATGCCTACTTCCGAAACAGCGCCTGCCCGGCTTCCCTCCGAAAGCACTGTACCGGAATCTAATCCCTCTTAACAGGATGCTTTGTTATGATTGTATCATAGGATCGGCTCCTTGACAAGCAAACAATCTCATGCTATCTTATATGCAGAACTGAACAGGATCTTCAGGGCGGGGCGCAATTCCCCACCGGCGGTGATGGAAAGCATCCCTTTCCTCAGTCCGCGAGCGCGATGCGCAGGAACCGGTGTGATTCCGGTACCGACAGTACAGTCTGGATGGAAGAAGATTTCTTTCTGCTGCTTTTGTCACGCCCTGAGTCTATGCTCAGGGCGTATTTTGTTTCTTGAGGTGACAAATATGAATGGTCTTTTGCAGCAGATTTTGGAAAATCTCCGGTTTGTGGTGGTGTGTATTCTGATTGTGACCGCCCTGGCCATCGCCGCCAAAGCATCGGAATCCATTTTCCCGGAAAAGAGACGGGTCAGCAGAGCCCGGTATGTGAGTATCGTGGGAATCTGTGCCGCCATTGCCGCCATTTTGCACGTGCTGGACTTCCCACTTCTGTTCATCGCTCCGGAATTTTATAAGTTGGATTTTTCGGAGCTGCCGGTGCTGCTTTGCGGCTTTTATCTGGGGCCCGCAGCCACGGTGGCCTGTGAGGGTGTCAAAATCCTGCTGAAACTTGTGGTGAAGGGTACCTCCACGGCATTCGTCGGTGACTTCGCCAATTTTGTGGTTGGCTGCAGTTTTGTCCTGCCGGCCACCATCTTCTACCACGCCCACAAGAGCAAGCACAGCGCCATCATCGGCCTGGTCCTGGGCACGCTGTCCATGACCATCCTGGGCAGCGCCTTCAATGCCATCTACCTTCTCCCCAAGTTCTCCCAGCTGTTCGGCCTGCCTCTGGAGACCATAATCGGCATGGGCGCTGCCATTCACGGCAGCATCAACAGTGTCACCACCTTTGTGATGCTGTGCGTGGCCCCTCTGAACCTGCTGAAGGGAACGGTTGTATCCATTCTGACCATGCTTTTGTATAAACGGGTTGCACGGCCTTTGTTCGGGAAAAGCATTTCAACCTAACATTCCATTCCAACAATCCGCATGACGCCCCATTGCCTGCTTCCCTCTGTGTTTTCACAGAGGGAAGTTTCCTTGTTATGGTCAACTTCCTTGACAGCATGGAGCAAACCGTTTATACTGGAATCAGAAAATGCACATTTTTCCCCCGATTCTATACAAAAAGGAGAGATCACTGCGATGGATGCCAAATATGATGCCTTGTTTACCCCATGGAAAGTCGGCAATGTGAAGATCAAAAATCGCATTGTCCTGTGTCCCATGGGCGGCACTTCCCTGTTCGGCTGGTTCGAGCTTACCGGCTGTAAATTTGACAAGGAAGCCGCCAAATTCTTCCTGGAACGGGCCAACAACAATGTGGGCCTGATCATCCCCGGCATTGCCCCGCTGCGGGACACGTTCTTCGGCAAATGGCTGTGGCAGAACGAGAAGATGTTTGACGACCTGAAGGAATATATGGATGAAATCCATAAAACCGGCGCCAAGCTCTTCATTCAGCTCACCGCCGGCATGGGCCGCTCCTGGGCCATCAGCGACCTGATCGCCCCCATGCACAAGAATCCGGTACTGCGAACCCTCATCAAGCCCATCATCGATACCAGCCACGAGCTCGCCAGCCCCAGTCCCCTGCCCTCCCGGTGGGATCCTTCCATCACCACCCCCGAAATGACCAAGGAGCAGATCCACGAGATCATCGAAGCCTTTGCCAAAACTGCTGCCCTGTGCAAGAAGGCCGGCGTGGACGGCGTAGAGGTCCATGCCGTTCATGAAGGCTATCTTCTGGATCAGTTCACCATGGAATGGACCAACCACCGCACCGACGAATACGGCGGCTCCTTTGAAAATCGCTACCGTTTCCCCGTGGAAGTGGTGAAGGCCATCAAAGCTGCCTGCGGTGACGACTTCCCTGTCTCCATCCGATACAGCGTGGAATCCAAGGTCAAGGGCTTCCGGGAAGGCGCCCTGCCCGGTGAAGTCTACCGCGAGGTAGGCCGGAGCATGGAAGAATCCGAAAAGGCTGCCAAATACCTGCAGGATGCGGGATATGATATGCTGAACGCCGACAACGGCACCTACGATTCCTGGTACTGGTCCCATCCCCCCATGTACATGCCCCAGAACTGCAATCTGGAGAGCGTGGCCCACATCAAGAAGTTCGTGGACATTCCCGTGGTCTGTGCCGGCCGGATGGAGCCTGATGTGGCCGCCCAAGCCATTGCCGAGGGCCGCATTGACGGTCTGGGCATCGCCCGGCAGTTCCTGGCGGATGGCGAATGGGTCACCAAGATGATCGAAGAGCGGGAAGAGGACATTCGTCCGTGTATCTGCTGCCACAACGGCTGCTTCAATTTCTCCAGCCAGAAGGGCCATGCCAACACCCAGGATCTGACGGACACCATGGGCCTGGCCCGTTGTGCCATCAATCCCGAGACCATGCAGAGCAGGAAATATCACATCAAACCCGCCCGGAAGGTCAAAACCATCGCCGTCATCGGCGGCGGTATCGGCGGTATGGAAACTGCCCTGGTCTGCGCCAAGCGGGGGCACAAGGTTACCATTTACGAAAAATCCGATCAGCTGGGCGGCGTGTTCATTGCCGCTGCCGCGCCTTCCTACAAGGAAAAGGACAAGGCCCTGATTGCCTGGTACAAGCGGGAGTTGACCCGGTATCCCATTGATGTGAAGCTCAATGCGGAGGTCACCGACATTGCCAGCATCACCGCCGATGAGATTGTCATCGCCACCGGTTCCAAGCCCACACAGCTGAACCTGCCCGGCATTGAAAAGGGCATCCAGGCTATTGATTTCCTGCTGGGCAAGCAGGAGGTGGGGGAAAACGTCACCATCATCGGCGGCGGTCTGACGGGCTGTGAAATCGCCTATGAGCTGTACTTAAAGGGCCGCAAGCCCACCATCGTGGAAATGAAGGACGACCTGATTCCCGTCAAGGGCGTTTGCCTGGCCAATTCCAGCTATCTGCGGGACTTCTTCAAAACGAACAAGGTACCGGTCCATCTGGAAACCACCCTGAAGGAAATTCAGTCCGACAGTGTTCTGGTGCAGGACAGCAACGGCGTGGAATTCAAGATCCCGGCCGATTCCGTCATCCTGTCTGTGGGCTACAAGCCCAACCCGCTGGCCAAAAAAGATAAGGAACACAAGAACATCCATGTGGTGGGCGATGCCAGCAGCGTGGGCAATCTGCGTTCCGTCATCTGGCAGGCCTGGGATGTGGCCATGAAGCTGTAAAATCCGCTGTCATCCTGCAACGCCCTTCGGCCGCCCAGGATGACACGGCTCCATATTCCGATCCGTTATTCCAAATCCTTCCCTGAAAGGAGTCTTTACAATGCAATTAACATCCGAACAGCAGGCCATTCTGGACGGCGCCCAGGGAGAAACCATGGCCAAAGTCATGAAGACTTTGGTGATGTACGGTGATACCTTCGGGGCCGATAAAATGGTACCTGTCACCTCCGGCTATAACCATCTCGTCACGTCCTTCGGCCTGAAAATGATGGGCCCCGTGTTCGACCTGATGCAGCAGCTGATTGATGCCGGTGCCGTTTCCAAGCAGCAATTTTCCGTGGACCCCCGGCCCGTGGATAAAAACGTTCCTTCCAACCTGCTGCAGAACCTGATTTTCAACAAGTTCATGTATTCCAAACAAGCCTCCTATGAGGAGCAGCTCCAAAAGCTGGGTCTGATGAACGAGGATGCTTTCACCTGCGCCTGCTATCTGGACCAGGTGGGCAACACCCCCAAAAAGGGAGAATACCTGAGCTGGGCAGAATCCTCTGCCGTTGTCTACGCCAACTCGGTCCTGGGTGCCCGGTGCAACCGAAACTCCGGCATCATGGACATCATGGGCTCCATCGCCGGCTTCGTGCCGCACTTTGGCCTTCTGACCGATGAGGGCCGGAAAGCCACCTGGATCGTCAAGGTGGACTGCAAGAAAAAACCGGAAGCCCAGCTTCTGGGCTCTGCCATCGGTATGAAGGTGATGGAGGATGTCCCTTTCATCACCGGCATGGAACCCTGGCTTGGCACGCAGCTGAACGATGAAAACAGAGCCTATCTGAAGGATTTCGGTGCGGCCACCGCTTCCAACGGCGCCGTTGGCCTGTATCACATTGAGAACCTGACACCGGAAGCAAAAGAGCTGGGAGCTGGTCTTGTGGCCCCCGGTGCCAAGGTTTACATCATCGACGATGCTGAGCTGGAACGGGTGAAAGAGAGCTATCCCGTGATCTGGAAAGACCAGGATGCCAAGCCAAAGCTGTGCTTTGTAGGCTGTCCTCACCTTTCCATGCAGCAGCTCATTGACTGGACAGTCAAGGTAGAAGATGGTCTGCAGGCCAGCGGCAACAAGAAGGTGCTGATCCCCACGGTATTTACCACTGCCCCCGCTGTGAAGAAGGAATTTGAACAGACCGAGTACGCCGCCCGTCTGAAGGCCACCGGCGTGGTTCTGTCCTACATCTGTCCTCTGATGTACATGAACAATCCTCTCTGCGGCAAAATGCCCGTCATTACCTGTTCCAATAAGCTGCGGACATATACCTCTGCCCGGTTCTATTCCGAAGACCAGATTCTGACCAAGATTACGAAGGGAGGCATCTAACATGAGAGAATTCAAAGGCCGTGTGGTGGCACCCGGTACCGTTTCCGCGCCTGCCCTGGTGTCCCATGGTGGACTGAACACCCTGGCTTCCTTCCAGAAGGCTCTGCAGTTTGGCGACAAAAAGGCCACCTGCGGTGATCAGAACAACCCCGATCTTTACAACAAGGAGATGAAAGGAACGGCCCTGTGCCTGCCCCAAACCATCGGTTCCACCACCGGCGGTCTGGTGCTGTACTGTGCCTGTGCCATGGAGCGGCAGCCTGCCTGTATGCTCTTCAGCAAACCCATCGATTCCCTGGCCGCTGCTGGCTCCATTCTGGCTTCCGTCTGGCTGGACGGCATCAATATGCCCGTGGTGGACTGTCTGGGAGAGGAATTCCTGGACTATGTGCAAGACGGCATGATGATCTCCGTGGGCGCTGACGGCCGGGTGATTGTGGACTGATTACAATGCCATAAAAAGGCTCCCCCGGGAGCCTTTTTCCTTTTTGCTCTTTACTTTATTTTGCTAAAGTGGTATAATAGCGAAAACTTTTTCCCGGGAGGAAGCAACCATGCGCGTTGTGATCAAAATCGGAACCTCCACCCTGACCCATTCCTCCGGCAACCTGAACATCCGCCGGATGGAAGAGCTATGCAAGGTGATGAGTGATATTAAAAATGCCGGACACGAGGTCATTCTGGTGTCCTCCGGCGCCATTGGCATGGGCGTAGGCAAGCTGGGACTGCTGGAGCGGCCCGGCGATGTGCCCACCAAGCAGGCCGCTGCCGCTGTGGGACAGTGCGAGCTGATGTATTTCTACGACAAGATTTTCGGAGAATACCACCACATTGTGGCGCAGCTGCTGATTACCAATGAAGACATTTCCTGCGAAACCCGGCATCAGAATTTCAGCAACACCCTGAACCGGCTGCTGCAATTGGGCGCCCTGCCCATCATCAATGAAAACGACACCGTTGGCACCAAGGAAATCGTCATTGGCGACAATGACACCCTGGCGGCCATTGTGGCACAAAGCGTCAAGGCGGATCTGCTGATCCTGCTGTCGGACATCAATGGCCTGTACACCGCCGATCCCCGGACGAATCCGGATGCCAAGCTGCTCCACCGGATCACCAGGCTGGATGATGAAATCATGGCATTGGCCGGAGGCTGCGGCACCAGCCGGGGCACCGGCGGTATGGTGACCAAGCTCCAGGCTGCCAAAATCTGCATGGACTGCGGCTGTGATATGGTCATCGCCAACGGCAACAACCCCAACAATCTGTACCACATCCTGGAGGGCCAGGAGGTGGGAACCCGCTTTACGGAGGTACAATCATGAGAGCTATGCTGGAATCTGCCAAGGCAGCCAAAACCGAGATTGCCCGTTTGACCACGGAGCAGAAAAATGCGGCGCTGCACGCCATGGCGGATGCGCTGCTGGAGGCGGAAGCCGAAATCCTGGCGGCCAACGCTCTGGATTTGGAAGCCGCCAAAGGCACCGTCTCCGACGTGATGCTGGACCGGCTGCAGCTGACCCCTGCCAGAATCAAAGCCATGGCCGAAGGCATCCGTCAGGTGGCCGCTCTTCCCGACCCTGTGGGCCGGATTTTGGAGGAACACACCCGCGGGGATGGTCTGCTGATTCAGAAAACCGCCGTTCCCATGGGCGTCATTGCCATCATCTATGAAAGCCGGCCCAACGTCACCTCCGACGCTGCCGCCCTGGCATTGAAGAGCGGCAATGTATGTGTGCTCCGGGGCGGCAAGGAAGCGTTCCGCAGCGCCAATGCCATTGTAAACGCCCTGCGTGCCGGCCTTACCTCCCTGGGCATCACGGAAAACGCTGTGAATCTGGTTCAGGACACCACCCGGGCCAGCGCCACCGCCCTGATGACGGCCAACGGCTACATTGACCTGCTGATCCCCCGGGGCGGCGCAGGACTGATCCAGGCCTGTGTCCAGAATGCCACGGTGCCCTGCATCGAAACCGGCACCGGTATCTGCCATGTGTATGTGGAAAAAACCGCCGATCAGGACAAAGCCCTGAATATCATTGAAAACGCCAAAACCAGCCGTCCCAGCGTCTGCAACGCCGAGGAAGTGCTGCTGGTGGACAAATCCATTGCAGCGGAATTTCTGCCCAAGCTTTACGCCCGGATTGGCACAAAAGTGGAACTTCGGCTGGATGAGACGGCCGCCACCATCATTCCCGGCATTTCTGCGGGTGACAAGGACTTTGACACGGAATTTCTGGATTACATTCTGGCTGTCAAATGCGTGAAAGACGTGCAGGAAGCCGTGGCGCACATTGCTGCCCACTCCACCGGTCACAGCGAGGCCATTGTCACCGAAAGCCCCGAAGCCGAGGCCATTTTCGTTTCTTCCGTGGACAGCGCCGCTGTCTACGTCAACGCCTCCACCCGGTTCACCGACGGCGGTGAATTCGGCCTGGGCTGCGAAATGGGTATCTCCACCCAGAAGCTCCACGCCCGGGGCCCCATGGGACTGCGGGAGCTGACCACCTACAAATATGTCATTCACGGCAACGGCCACATCCGTTAAGGAGGAAAAACTTATGAAATATGGATTTATCGGCTGCGGAAACATGGGCGGTGCCATCGCCCGGGCCCTGTGCCGCCAAACAACCAGCATTGCAATTTCCGATCCCTCCCCGGCTGCCAAGACCTTTGCCACAGAAATTGGTTTGGGCTACACCGACAATGAGACTCTGGTTGCCACCTGTGACCGGGTTTTCCTGGCCGTCAAGCCCCACCTGATGAAGGGTGTTCTGGCCCCGCTGCAGCCCCTGCTGGTGAAAAAAAAGCCCCTGCTGATCACCATGGCTGCCGGCCTGGAAATCGCCCAGATCCGTGCCTTTGCAGGCTGTGACCTGCCCATCATCCGCATCATGCCCAATACCCCGGTTTCTCTGGGCAAGGGCATGATCCTGTACTGCCACAACGATCTGGTGACAGAGGATACCTTGACAGACTGGCTGACAGATATGCAGGATTGTGGCAGGCTTGACCTGCTGGAAGAGCGGCTCATTGATGCCGCCAGTGCCCTGTCCGGCAGCGGCCCCGCCTACATGTATATGTTCCTGGAAGCCCTGGCTGACGGAGCCGTTGCCTGCGGTATCCCCCGGGCCAAGGCCTATGAATATGCTGCCATGACCATGGCCGGTGCTGCTGAAATGGTACTGCAGTCCGGTCTGCATCCCGGTGCCCTGAAGGACGCGGTTTGTTCCCCCGGCGGCAGCACCATTGCCGGTGTTCGGGCCCTGGAACAAGGCGGCTTCCGGGCTGCCGCCATGGATTGCGTTCTGGCCGGATACCAGAAAAACAAGGAACTGGGCAAACAGTAAATAATGCGGCTCTCCCATCCGGGAGAGCCGCTTTTCCTTATACTATTTCTTGATTAAAATCTTTCATATTAATCAAGAAGGCACCGCCTTGCAGCGTTGCCGAATCTGTGATTTTCGGGATAGAAAATCACAGATTCCCGTCTCATATGATTCTCTAATTAAAAACTGTAATCCGAATGGATTAAAGTTTTTAAAAGAGAATCAGTATTACACCCGCGATTCCCGGCACAGCAAAAAATCCCTCCGGTTTGCACCGGAGGGATTTTGTTTTTCAGGAAAAGCGATCTACGGATGGATTAGATCATCTTTCTCTTCTTCAGCTCAGTCATGGTGACCAGAGCGACACCGGCCAGAGCCATGGTGCCCACAGCGATCATGATGTAGTCGCCGGTCTTGGGGTTGCTGGAGTCAGCAACGGCCTTCTTGACGTTCTTAACCATGACATAGACATAGTGGTCATCCCAGTTGTCAACCTTGACCTTATAAGAGCCGTCGGTTTCGGGATCCTTGCAGTACCACCACCAGTCCTCTTCGTCGAAGAGTCCTTCGTACTTCAGGGTGTAGCCACTCTTTGCAACAACATGCTTTGCAACAACTTCCTTGACCTCATCGCGGTCAATGTAGCCGTCCTTGGCATAGGCGTTCATGTTCACACGCTTGACCAGGTCACTGGTGTCACCGTTGGCATAGATCTCCAGGTAGACGTTGCCATCCTTTTCAGGAGGATTGGGGCGGCCGGGAACGTTGCTCTCGTCTTCCCACTTTGCATAGGCAACCACGTCGCCCTGCCACTCGTAAATGGTTTTCTCAGTGACACGCTTGCCGTTGATGTACCAACCCATGAACACATAGTCCTTGGCGCTGGGAGTGGGCATTGTGCCAATGGCCTCACCATAGGTCACAGACTTCACTCTGTTGATGGGCTCAACACCCTTGCGGTTGACATCAAAGGTGATGCTGTACTTCAGGGCGCTGCCCCAGATTGCAGTGATGGTGTCGTCCTCAACGATCTGGTCGTCGTCCTTGACGAAACGGCCCAGAACATCGGAGAACCAGCCGCGGAAGTTGTAGCCGGGGCGGGCAGGAACGCCAGCCAGCTCGGTGTAGTAATCACCCATGGTTGCCTTCACAGTCCGGTTGGAAGCATAACCATCATAGTCGATGTACAGGGTAACCTCGTATCTGTTACCGCCGTTGTTTCCACCGTTATTGCCACCATTGTTTCCGCCGTTATTGCCACCATTGCTGCCGCCGGAAATGGAGTTCAGCCAGACATTGATTTCGGTGGAATTGGTGTAGCGAATCACGGAATAAACATTGCCTTCCTTGGCATCTGCTGCATAAGCAGTGCCGGCCAGCAGATACTGAGCAACCTCAACCTTATCCTCTTTCAGCAGTTCGTCAACTTCATCTTCAGTCATTTTAAAGCTATTGACGTTGGTTGCCACGCGCTGATCCTTGGACCAGTCGCCCACGTTGACGGTAAAGGTAATCTCGTCATCGTCCTCTTCGCCAGCGGGCGGGGTTACGCTGCCGCTTCCGCCTCCGGGACCGATCGGTCCGATCAGCTCGACGTCAGCCGCAAAGGCTGCAGGCACTGCGGAAACCAGCAGCATCGCTACCAGCATCAGGCAGAGCAGCTTCTTACATACTGTTTTCATTGTTTTACCTCCTAAAGATAAAATAGTTTTTTCGAAATACGTTGCCGTATACTGTGCCGCCATCCTTACCCCATCCGGAGATGTCGGCACGGCGTACATATATCGGTGTTCTTTCTTGAGAGGATTATATACCATTTTGTTCCACCTGTCAAGAGGGAAGTAACAAATAATTACAGAAATTCTTCAGCTAAATTACAGTTTTAACTATTCTTAATAATTTAATGTCCTCATTGTGGGAATAAAACTGGTTTTCCGGCACGCATTCGGTTACAATCTGTTTCCATTTTTGTTTCCCTTTCTTCCACCACACTGTCTTTCGGTATTGATCATTCTGACACAGACATTTTTTTGATACCATTTCCATTCATTCCCATAAAGCAAATTCATTGCATTTTATGCCCCTGCATGGTATGATATTCCTACAATATATTAATGTAAAGGAGACCTGATCATGTTCTATACCAACGCCCGCATTTTCACCTCCGATTTTCAGTTCCATATCGGCGCCTTTGAAGTCAACAATGGTGTCTTTGGTGAAGTCCTGCCCGAAACCGTTCCCGCCGATGCCATCGACCTGGGCGGCGCTACCGTCATCCCCGGCCTCATTGACGTCCACAGCCACGGCAACTCCGGCGCCGACTTCTCCGACGGCGACTACGAGGGTCTGAAGGCCATGGCCCGGTACTACGCCCAGTGCGGTGTCACCTCCTTCGCCCCCGCTTCCATGACCCTGCCCTACGATGTTCTCGAAAAGGCCTTCGCCACCGCACGGAAGCTGGTGGACGAGAACCTGGAAGGTCTCAGCGTCCTGCGTGGCATCCAGATGGAAGGTCCCTACTTCTCTTACAAGAAGCGCGGCGCCCAGAACGCCGACTATCTGAAGGAGCCCGATTTTGATGGCTTCAAGGCATTGTATGAAGGCTGCGGCGGTCTCGTGACCATCGTGGACATCGCGCCCGAACTGCCCGGCGCCGCCGACTTTGTGGCCAAGGCAAAGGACCTGTGCACCGTGTCCATCGCCCATACCGATTCCGATTACGACCACGCCAGGGCCGCCGTGGATGCAGGCGTCACCCATCTGACCCACCTGTACAACGCCATGCCCGGCATCCATCACCGGAATCCCGGCGTCATCCCCGCCGCAGTGGAGAACCCCAATGTTCAGGCCGAGCTGATCTGCGACGGCTACCACATCCACCCCGCTTCCGTCCGTCTGGCTTTCACCATGTTCAAGGACCGGATGGTTCTGGTTTCTGACTCCGGCCGCTGCGCCGGTCTGCCCGAGGGCTCCAAGTTCGAGCTGGGCGGTCAGGATGCCTGGCTGAGAGGCGGCGTGGCCAAGCTGGCTGACGGCACCATCGCCTGCTCCGCCGCCAACCTGTGGCAGTGCCTGTGCAATGTCATTTCCTGGAACATTCCCGAGACGGAAGCTGTCCGGGCTGCCACCTACAACCCCGCCAAGGCCATCGGCGCAGACAAGGTGGTTGGCTCCATTGAAACCGGCAAGGTTGCCGACTTCATCATCACCGATGCCAATTACCAGACCAAGCGTGTCTTCCTGGCCGGTAAGGAAATCTGATTTTGTCAGCGGGAGGATTCCAACAGGAATCCTCCTGTTTCACCGTGTTCATCCATTCCGGGCAAAATCCGGGGATGCCAACACCTCTCTACACATACCTATTACGAGGTCTCTATGTTTAACCGTTACATGAGCGACCGGGTCTTATACCGGAACATTTTCTCCATCGCCATTCCCATTATCATCCAGAACGGCATCAGCAACTTTGTTTCCCTTCTGGATAACGTCATGGTGGGACAGGTGGGCACCATCCCCATGAGCGGTGTTTCCATCGTCAATGGTCTTGTGTTCGTATTCAACCTCTGTATCTTTGGAGCCAGCTCCGGCGCCGGCATTTTCACCGCCCAGTATTACGGCTCTCAAAACCATGAGGGGATCCGACACACCTTTCGGTTTAAAATTCTGGTCTGCACCCTTATCGCTGCCTTGGGCAGTCTGATTTTCATCTTCGGTGACGAACTGCTGATCGGCCTGTACCTCACCGGCGAAGGCAATGCCGCCGATGCCGCCGGGGCCATGCACTACGGCAAAATCTATCTTCAGATGATGCTCTGGGGCTTCCTGCCCTTCGCCCTGTCCAATGCCTATTCCAGCACCCTCCGGGAAACCGGAGAAACAGTCGTCCCAATGGCCGCCGGCATTGTCGCCGTCTTTGTAAACCTGGGACTGAATTATGTGCTGATTTTTGGCCATTTCGGGGCACCCGCCATGGGAGTAGTGGGTGCGGCCCTGGCCACTGTGATCTCCCGGTTTGTGGAGCTTTTCATTGTGGCTGCCTGGACCCACCGAAACGCCGCGCGTAATCCCTTTATTCTGGGGGTTTACCGCTCGGTTTACATTCCCGGTCCTCTGCTGAAGGATATCATCCACAAGGGGATGCCCCTGCTCCTCAACGAATTTCTCTGGGCCAGCGGCATGGCGGTTCTGAACCAATGCTACTCCACCTGCGGTCTGGATGTGGTGCCCGCCACCAACATTTCCGGCACCTTATATAATGTAGGCAGTGTGGTTTTCCTCGCCCTGGGCAGCTCCGTGGGCATCCTCATGGGCCAGATGCTTGGAGCCGGCCGCAGCCGGGAGGAAATTCTCGCCTCCAACCGGAAACTTCTAACCATGGCCACGGTCTGCGGCGGCGCCTTCGGTATTCTCATGGCAGCCGCTTCCGTGCCCTTCCCCGCTATTTACAACACAACGGATTCCGTCCGGCATCTTGCCACCATCCTGATCCTGATGAATTCTGCCATTCTCCCCTTTAACTCCTACACCAACGCCGTGTATTTCACCCTCCGGTCCGGTGGACAAACCATGGTAACCTTCCTGTTTGACAGTTGCTTTGTCTGGAGCATCTGTGTGCCTCTGGCCTATGTGCTGACCCGGTATGTGGGCATCGGCATCATCCCCCTCTTCGCCATCTGCCAGGCTACGGATTTGATCAAATGCGTCATCGGCGGGTTCATGGTCAAACAGGGAAAATGGGTGCAGAATCTGACCAAATGACCATGCTGCTCCCTGCAATGTTCCCCAGAATTGAAAAATCCCCATTTCCTCAGGGAAATGGGGATCAATTTTTATTTTACCGGGGGAAGCTGCTTTGCTTTGAAGAGCTTGTACATTTCCTCGGTGGCCAATCGAATCTTGGCCACCGGCGCGCCGTTTTTGGGAAAACAGAAATAATGGACCTCCGTATCGCCAATGCAGACCACATCCGCCATTTCATACCAGTAATAGTCCGCGTACAGACCATAGCAAGCCTGGGGCAGTTGGGTGTAATGCAGGCGGCCGTCACAGCCGGTAAGAGAAAAACCTGCATTGTTGTGGATCAGGCGGCCTTCCCCTACCTGATAAATGGCCTGATAGTCCACCTGGATGGCAATGTCCACATCGATATCCAGAAGATAGGTGCCATTCAATATTTCCTGACGGACCTGCTCCCGTTCCCACTGATAATAGTCAGGGATGTGGGAGATCCTGGTTTCGCCTTTCAATGCCTTGAGTTCACCAAGCTCTGTCAGTTCATGGTAAGCGCCACAGCAGCCGCAGGTGATGCCGGTGCCCTTGCCAAGCATCTGGCCCTCCGCCCCGCAATCCACACATTTGTATAAAATACGGTGGAGGCCATCCGCCCGGAAATCTTCACGGATCTTGAGATTCTGTTCCTTCTGCCAGCGGAAATGGTCAAAATCAAAGGCATTTTCCACCCCTTCACTTAGCTCCCGGACAGACTTTTCTCTGATCTCCTCCCGGGTATAAAGGACCCGAGCCTTTGCTGTGATGGGCACATGACGGCGGATCTTCAGCTCATTGTACAGGGGATTCCGTCCAAAGGCGCCAAAGGTCTCGATCATGATCACAGGTACATCGAGCTTCTTCAGCAGGATGCCCATTTTCTTTGGCATTGTGGTAGCCGTACCGTCAAAGGAATAGCTGGCTTCCGGATACATCAGCACACTGGTCCTGAGGGTCTTGAAGCAGTATTCCATGTCCCGCACCAGAGAAACATCGGAGACAAATTTCTGAGTGGGAATACAGCCGATCTGCCGCATCAGCCAGGGCATCAGACCAAAAAATCCAATGAAGCCATCATTGGTACATACAATATTAAAAGGACGGGGGAACAGGATCCGATAGGCCACCTCCATGTCCTGGAAGCAGCTGTGGTTCATCAGAATCAGGCATGGTTCCTTCTTCCCGATTTTCTCAAAACCCTCTGTCTCATATTGAAATCCGGTCCCAAGCATGCCAAAGACGGTGAGAAGCCGGATCAGTACACGCCAGCATAGCCCCACCTTTTTCGGGTTTTTCCGCTGGGGCCGGGGCAGCGCCATGACCTTGTCATAGTCCATTTTTCTGACGGTTGTTTTCATGGTCCATCGTCCTTTCTGCTTTCTTTGCGTTCACTTTTCATATTATACAGGAACCGGGGAACTTCGTCAAGATTTGCCTGCGGTCCCGTCTTTCGTCCATTTATCGTGGATACTTGTTTTTGTGCAGCGGTCATTTTCTGATTATTTATCCGTATAGTTCCGGAATAATCGTATATTTATCCGCCAAAGTTAAGAATATTCACACCGTATAAACGTATATTCCAGTGGGTTTTGAATATTTTTGTGCCACTTTTACCATGCAGTTTTTGAATTTTTACAGATAATTGGGGATTTCACCAATTGACGATGCATATTATCCGCGTTATAATTCATTCATTAATTCATTTCCTCCCGACCAGAGGAAAGAAAAAAAGGAGATTAAGAATAATGAAAAAGCTGATTGCAATGATGCTGGCCCTGTGCATGGTTCTGTCTCTGGCTGCCTGCGGTTCTTCCGAGCCCGCCGCCACCGAAGCCCCCAAGGCTGACGCCCCTGCTGCCACCGAGGCCGCAAAGGACTTCTCCGAAATGACCATCGACGAGCTGAAGCCCCTGATCAAGACCGTGAATCCCGGCAAGCTGACCATGGTCACCAGCCCCGACTTCGCTCCCTATGAGTTCTATGCCCTGGATGCCAATGGAACCCCCTCCCTGGCCGGTTTCGACCCCGCCCTGGGTCAGTACATCGCTGACTTCATCGGCCTGGAGCTGGAAATCATTCCCATGGACTTTGATGGCACCATCACCGAGCTGGGCATGGGCAATGCCGACATTGGCATGGCCGGCTACTCCCCCGATCCCGCCCGTGAGAAGGCCATGAGCTTCTCCACCGTTTACTACACCGGCGGTCAGGCTTTTGTCTGCCACCAGGACAATGCCGCCAACTTCACCACTCTGGAAGACGCCAACAAGGCAGAATACCAGATCGGTGCTCAGCTGGCTTCCATTCAGGCTGATCTGGCCAAGCAGCATGCCGCTGACGCTGACATTGTGGAGCTGGGCAAGGTCACCGACATCATCGCTGAAGTCATCTCCGGCAAGCTGGACGGTGCTTTCATTGAGAAGGTTGTGGCTGAGACCTATGCCAAGAACTACCCCGAGCTGTGCGTGGTTCTGGATGTTCCCTACGACGCAGAAGGCTCTGTGGTTGGCGTCAACAAGGACAACGCCGCACTGCTGGCCGCTGTGAACCTGGCCATCGAAGCTGCTCTGGCTGACGGTTCCATGTCCGCTTTCGTTGCCGAGGCCAACGAGCTGTCCACCGGTGAAAAGTACGAAGGTCTGCTGACTGACGGTGCTGTTCCCGAAGCTTAATCGAAGATACAAAATGCTTCCCCGGAAGGATTTTCCTTCCGGGGCAGTTCCCTTGTTTGAGATGATCCCCGAAAAGTACCTGTATTCCCTGAAAAACAGGCAGTTTTCAGTGATTATTACAAAAATTCAACACCCGAAAGGAGGATCCCTCTTGCTGAGCATTGAAGGTTTCAAAGACGCATGGGCCTATAAACAGATGTTTGTGGAAGGCCTGGTATGCACCGTTTCCCTGTCCGCCCTGACCGTTATTTTCGGTTTTGTGCTGGCGCTGGTCCTGGCGCTGATGCGCATGGCCAATTTCCGTCCCTTCCGTTTCCTGGACAATACCCAGGGCGGTGAAGGCCGTACCGGTTTCGCCGGTGCCCTGAGCCGGTTCCGTCCCCTGAATTTCATCGCCTCCATTTATGTGGAGATTTTCCGGGCCACGCCCCTGATGGTTCAGCTGTTTATCGTCTACCACATTCTCCTGTCCGGCCTAAGCCTGCCTACCTTCAAGCTTTTCGGTCTGATCCGGTTTGAGCGGTTCGTTCCCGGCGTGATCGCCTTGTCCCTGAACTCCGCCGCTTATCTGTCCGAAATCATTCGCTCCGGCATCCAGTCCATTGACGGCGGCCAGACCGAAGCCGCACGGAGCCTGGGTCTGACCCAGGTGCAGAATATGCGTTACATCGTGCTGCCCCAGGCCATCAAGAACATTCTGCCTGCCATCGCCAACGAGTTCGTGACCATTATCAAGGAATCCTCCATCTGTTGGACCATCGGTGTGCAGGAAATCATGTCTGCCGTCAACTCCATCAAAGCAGCCACCTTTACCATCGGGGAAGCGCTGATCATCGCAGCCTGTGTGTACTTCTGCCTGACCTTCCCCACCTCCAAGATCATTGAATACTTTGAAAGGAAGATGAGCCGTGGCGACAAGCGATAAGCTGATCCAGGTTAAAAACCTGAAGAAATACTACAACAAGGGCACCATCCGTGCCCTGGACGATGTTTCCGTGGATGTCAACCGGGGGGACGTCATGGTGGTCATCGGCCCCTCCGGTTCCGGCAAGTCCACATTGCTTCGCAGCCTGAACCTGCTGGAGATCCCCACCGACGGTGAGATCCTCTTCCACGGTATTGACATCACCAAGAAGAAGTTCATCAACAAAAGCGGCAAGGTGGAAAAAGTGGACATCAATCTGCACCGGCAGAAGATGGGCATGGTGTTCCAGCATTTCAACCTGTTCCCCCATAAGACCATTCTGGACAACATGATCCTGGCACCCATGAAGGTGCTGGGGGTCTCCAAAGAGGCCGCCACCGAAAAGGCCCTGGGCCTGCTGAAGCGTGTTGGTCTGGAGGACCGGGCCGGTTCATTCCCCATTCAGCTCTCCGGCGGTCAGAAGCAGCGTATTGCTATTGTCCGGGCTCTGATGATGGAGCCGGAAGTCATGCTCTTTGACGAGCCAACCTCCGCTCTGGACCCCGAAATGGTGGGTGAAGTTCTGGAAGTCATGAAGGAACTGGCCAGGGGCGGCATGACCATGGTGGTGGTCACCCACGAAATGGGCTTCGCCCGGGAAGTGGGCAACCGGGTGCTGTTCATGGCAGACGGCCGTCTGGTGGAACAGGGTACCCCGGAGGAGATCTTCGGCAGCCCCAAGAATCCCCGGCTCCAGGATTTCCTGGCCAAGGTGCTGTAAATACGATTTCTCGATAAAAATGCAGGGGCGGCCTGACCGGCCGCCCTCTTTCAATCTTTTTAGGAAGGGAATATCATGGACAAGACATTTTTATATGAGGCCGTGGAAGAAAAGGCTCCGGTCATTACCGCGTTAAGTGATCAGATCTGGGACTATGCCGAGCTTTCCATGATGGAAGCCAAGTCCGCTGCCACCTATGTGAAGCTTCTGAAGCAGGAGGGCTTCACCGTGCAGGAAAACCTCTGCGGCATCTCCACTGCCTTTTCCGGTTCCTACGGTTCCGGTAAGCCTGTCATCGGTTTTCTGGGAGAATTTGATGCCCTGTCGGGTCTGTCCCAGGAGGCAGGTATCGCGGAAGCCAGATGTATCACCGAAGGAGGCTGCGGTCATGGCTGCGGCCACAATTTGCTGGGCGCCGGCTCCCTGGGCGCCGCCATCGCCGTGAAAAAGGCCATCGAAGCAGGTCATCTTTCCGGAACCGTGGTGTTCTACGGCTGCCCCGGCGAGGAAGGCTGCGCCGGTAAAACCTTCATGGCCCGGGACGGTATGTTCCGGGATCTGGATGCGGCCCTGACCTGGCACCCCGGCGACACCAATGAAATCACCATTGGTTCCAATGCCGCCAGTATTCAGATGGAGTACCATTTTGTGGGCAACGCGGCCCATGCCGCCGATGATCCCTGGAATGGCCGCTCCGCCCTGGACGCAGCGGAATTGATGAATGTGGGGGTCCAATTTCTGCGGGAACACATGCATCCCAAGGAATCCGTGCATTATTCTTTCACCGATGCCGGCGGTGTATCCCCCAACGTGGTGCAGCCCACTGCCACCCTGGTTTACATGATCCGGGGAGAATCCGTCCGCACCGCCAAGAAGCTGGCTGCCCGGGTGGATGACATTGCAGCAGGCGCCGCGCTGATGACGGGCACCACCGTGACCAGACGCCAAATCGACGGCACTGCCAACACCCTGTCCAACAGCGTTCTGGAACAGCTGCTTCATGACAATATGGCGGCCGCTCCCCTTCCGGAGTACACCGAGGAGGAAATCCTCTTTGCCCAGCGGATCAAGTCCACCTTTACCCCCGGGCCGCTGCCGGGACTGCTGACCAACGAAGATCCCCGGCTGCGCAAACTGGTGGCTGACAAGACGCAAAACGGACACTTGGCCATGAACAATTTCGTCTTTTCCTACATTCCGTCCTACAAGTTCTCCCCCGGCTCTACCGATGTGGGCGATGTCAGCTGGCTGACTCCCACCGCTCAGTTCACTGCCGCCACCTGGCCCTCCGGTTCTCCCGGTCATTCCTGGCAGAATGTGTCTGCTGGGCGAACCAGTCTGGCCCACAAGGGAATGTTGCTGGCTGCCAAAATTCTCGCCGCCACCGCTGCCGATCTGATGGAAGATCCCGGATTGCTCTCTCAGGTGCGGGAAGAGTTTGACATCACCGCCGCCGAGGGCTATGACTGCCCCATTGGTCCGGAAGTCGTGCCCGCCATTGGATAAATGTTAAAAATGCGATGCCGCACCAGGCATCGCATTTTTCAAAAATTCAAAGCGGCAGGAGAGATCCTGCCGCTTTTTTAATCACACATGGCATGTTCCAGGCCCATCTGCAGGATGGTTTTCACATGGTCATCGGCCAGGGAGTAGTGCATATTCTTGCCCTCCCGGCGGGATTTGATCAGGTGCATCTGCTTGAGCAACCGGAGCTGGTGGGAAATGGCGCTCTGGGAAACCGAAGTCTGTGCTGCAATTTCCGTCACACACAACTCCCCCTCCGTCAGCAGCAGGCAAAGGATATGCACCCGGGTTGGGTCTGCAAAGCCCTTGAACAGCTCCGCAATATGGTCCAGGGTTTCTTTTTCCGGCACGGTCCGCATCCCTCTGCCTCCTTTCGTTTTCGGTATTTTACCCCATTTCTCCGGATTTTGCAACTGCTTTTTCCCGGATCGCTTCCTGCAGGGCTGCGGCGAATTCCCCGTCCCCATTGAGATTCAGGAAGGAATCCCGTTTCAGTTGGGGCCGGGGATAGATTGTCCATGGTGTTCCCGTCAGGCCCTCCCCCCGGGACGATGTAAGCTTCAGACCCATACCATTCCCTCCTGTTTTCCATTCTGATTGTAATGTACCATACCCATAAGGGGGTGTCAAGTTTCCCGGCCATTCCCTGGTTTTCCTTTATTTTCTTTTAATTCTTTGTGAAAAGTCTTTGCAATCACGACCAGATGTGATATAGTATATTGAGTTTATTATGACCATCTGTACGCAAATGGAGGATGACGCAAAATGATGCAAGATTTGTCCAAGATTTCTGTGGTTCTGCCCTCCCTGGACCCGGATGAGAAGCTGGTTACCGTTATTGACGGTCTGCTGGAATACGGTTTTTCCGACATCATCCTGGTGAACGACGGCAGCAAGCCGGAAAATTTACACTACTTTGAAGATGCGGCCGCTGCCCATCCCGAGATTCACCTGCTCCACCATGAGGTAAACCGCGGCAAGGGCGCCGCTCTGAAAAACGCATTCCGTTGGTTCCTTGAAAACCGACCCGATGGGCTCGGCGTGGTCACCGTGGACGGCGACAATCAGCACCACCCCGCCGATACCAGGGCTTGCTGTGAACACATGCTGGAAACCGGCCATGTGGTTCTGGGCTGCCGGGACTTTAATCAGGACGATGTGCCCGCCCGCAGCAGCTTCGGCAACAAAACCACTTCTGCTATTTTCAAAATCTTCGTGGGTATGACCATTTCCGACACCCAGACCGGTCTGCGGGCCATCCCCCGGGACGTTCTGGAAATCCTGGTGGATGTCTACGGCGACCGGTTTGAATATGAAACCAATATGCTGCTGGCCTTCAAGACAAACGCCATCGACTTTGACGAGGTAAAGATCCGCACCGTTTACATTGAGGAAAACAAGAGCTCCCACTTCCGGGTGATCCATGACTCCTGGCGAATCTACAAGCTGATTCTGGCCCATTTTTTTCGGTACACGGTAAGTAGTCTGATCAGCGCCCTGGTGGACACAGGTGCCTACGCGCTGCTTACCGGGATCCTGAAAAATATCTTCACCGGCTTTGCACTGACCGCTGCCGCCGGTGTGGGCGCCCGTGTGATTTCGTCCCTGCTGAACTTTTACATGAACAAGCGGCTGGTGTTCCGGACCAATGTCCAAACCGGAAAGTCCCTGATCCGCTATTATATGCTGGCCCTGCCCCTGATGGGTGCCCAGGTGCTGCTGACCCAGGGGTTCTATACCATGCTTGGGATCGGCGACAGCCAGGGCGGGCTTAGGACCCTCATTTACGTTGTGGTAATGACGGCCCTGTACTTCCTGAGCTACATGATCCAGCAGCGCTGGGTCTTTGCTCCGCAAAAATCCAAATAAGAGGTAATGAATATGAGCAAAAACAATCGTACCCCAGAGTTCGACGCCTTCGACCAGGAGCAGATTCCTGCTGAAAAGCCCAGAAAGAAGAAGAAAAAGAAGAAAGGCAGCGGTCTGCTGGGCCGTATCATCCGCCGGTTCTTCCTGGTGCTGTTCACCATCATCATCCTGGTTCTGGTGGCCCTGATCCTGGCCATGAACCTGATCTTCAAGGGTCCCTCCCCTGCTGCCCGGTCCGTGCTGACCATGTCTCTGATGGAACCCAGCGCCACCAAATGGATCCCCGGATTGTTCCTGGAGGATGACGTGCTGGATTCCATTGTCAACAGCGGCAGTGAATTCAACACCGATGAATTCACCAATCCCTCTCTGGTGACCATTAATAAAAACAATATTCTCTCCGGCAGCAGCGACGAATGGGCAAACCATCCCGACGGCGTCTATATCGAGAGTTACTCCGGCGCCACCTTCAACGCCCATATCATGGTGGTCCGGGATCCCAGCAATGTTTACATGGGCATGTCCACGGAAAACTACTCCACCTCCATTCCCGGTAAGCGTCTGAACGAAGTGATGCTGGAAGCTGATGATTCCATTATCGCCGCCATTAACGCCGGCGCCTTCAACGACGACGGCACCGCCAACAGCTATGTGGGCTCCATTCCTGCCGGCATTGTCTACTCCCAGGGCAAGTTCATCTGCAACAAGTACCGTGAAAACATCCCCATTAAGGAAACCGGCGGCGGCTTTGCCGGCTTCAACGACGATGACGTTCTGGTGGTGGCCAAGTCTATGACCGAAGCCGAGGCCGAAGCTCTGAACATCCGGGACGGCTGTGAATTTGGTCCTCCCCTGATCATCAACGGTGAGGTCAACCAGGAAGCCTATAACAAGGCCTCCGGCTGGAATCCCCGTACCGCCATTGGCCAGCGGGCAGATGGCGCGGTGATCTTTGTCTGCATCGACGGCCGCCAGGCCGGTTCCGTCGGCGGCACCTACAAGGACGTGGTGGACATTATGATGGAATATGGCGCGGTCAACGCCTGCAACATGGACGGCGGTTCCTCCTCCGTCATGCTATACCGTGACCTGGGCAACCTCTACACCGTGAATGATGACGCCTGCTTCGGCGATGCGAAAAATATCAAGATGATCAACAACTATTCCGTGATGCAGTCCCAGCCCCGGCGTATGCCCAACTTCTGGCTGGTAAAGTCTGCACAGTAAAGGAGGGATACCATGTATCAAGGTAAATTCGATAAGAAGGGCAAGAACCCTTCCATGGATATCCATGAGATCACAGCCTCCCGAAATGCAGCTGTCGCTGCCCAGAAAAAGGCTGCTGCCGAAGCAGCTGCGCCCCAGAGCGCTGCCAGAAAGCGATCTGCTGCCCCGGAGCAGGAGTATCCCGCCGCCAGAAAGAGCGTTTCCAGAGATGTGACGCCCCGGTCTCAGTCGGTTTCCCCCCAGGCAGCCCCCAAAAAGGCAGCCCGGGAAGCGGCTGTTCAGGCAGCTCCCAAACGCCGCGGTCCCCGTCTGGGCGGTGTGATTTTCTACACCATTTATTTCCTGTTTATTTTCCTGTTCTTTGTGGCCGTGTATTTCGGCCTCCAGTGGGGCTACGGTTGGCTGTGTGACTATGAAGCCGCCCAGCCCACCGCCAAGGCAGAAGAAGTGTTCCATCAGCTCTTTGATGATCCCGACTGGGGCGCTCTGTATGCGTCCGCCGGCATCGCCGATACCGCCTACGAAGGCCGGGATTCCTTCGTGACCTACATGGACAACCTGGTTGGCGACAAGACCCTGACCTATCAGGAAACCTCTGCCGGTCTCTCCGGCGGCAAGAAATACTTCGTCAAGCTGGACGACAAACGTCTTGCCTCCTTCACCATGATCACCGACGGTGATCCCAACTCCCTGACCGAGGTCAGCAACTGGTATCTGGACAAGGTGGAGCTGTTCTATGACCGGTCCAACGGTTACAAGATCCAGACCGTGGATGGCCATGTGCCTCTGATCAACGGTGTGGCCCTCACCGACGACCACATTATTCAGATGTCCACCAGCAAAAATGACACCAGCGGCTTCCTGCCCGAGGGTATCACCACCGCCAAGTCCAGCATCTACCAGATCACCAATCTCATTGCCGAGCCCACCATTGCCGTGGTGGATAAGAATGGCAATCAGATGGACGTGGTCTACGACGATGTCACCAAGATGTATGTGGAGCAGGCCCAGGAAGTTACCATCTCCGAGGCGGAGAAGGAAATTGCCCTGAAGGCCCTGAAAACCTACGCCAAGTACCAGGTGAAGGAAGCCTCTGCCGCCGAAGTGGCAACCTACTTTGATCCCACCGGTGATGCCTACAAGTCCATTATGCAGACCGTCCTGACCTGGACCAAGGGCAACAACGGCATTTCCTTCGACAACGACACCGTGACCAGCTACTGCCGCTACTCCGACACCATGTTCTCCGCCTATGTCACCACTGATCTGACCATCAAGCTCACCGACGGCGGCAGCCAGACCAAGCCCATTAACTCCACCCTGCTCTTCAGCAAGGCCAGCGGCAATTGGAAAGTGACCAAGATGAGCAACGCCAATCTGTCCGAAACCGTTGGCAAAGTGCGCCTGACCTTCATGAACGGCGATACAAAGCTGTCCAGCGATTTCTATGACATGAATTCCGAGACTCTGGCCACGCCCCTGCTGAGTGTCCCCGCCGGCAAGGTGTTCTCCGGCTGGTACACCGAGACCGTCAAGGACAACGGTACCATTGAGCAGTCTCTGGTGTTTGTGCCTGATGAAAACGGTGATGTGACCATCCCCAGCGGCACCACTCTGACCCCCATGGTCCTGTATCCCCTGTTTGAGGATGCGTCAGCCGTCCAGGCTGCTGCCCCCGAAACTGCTGCAACGGAAGGAGCGTAATCAATGCTTGATCTGCTGAATTCTCTGGCAGTTTCCTTTGACCTGCCCATCCTGGACTGGATCCAGGCAAATCTGCAGTCCGGCTTCATGGACACTGTCATGCCCATCATCACCCTGTTCGGAGATGCCGGCATCTTCTGGATGATCTGTGCCACCCTGCTGCTGTTTACCAAAAAGCACCGCCGCACCGGTCTGGGCGTATGGTTTGCCCTTGCCATGGGCCTGCTGGTCTGCAACATCATCCTGAAGCCTGCCGTGGCCCGCATCCGGCCCTATGACTTCCAGATCACCCAGCTGGGCAAAACCTGGGAAGACATCCTGCTGGGCGGCAAACTGCTGGTGGAAGCCCCTCATGACTACTCTTTCCCCTCCGGCCACACCATTGCTTCCTTTGAAGCCTGTACCGTGCTGCTGCTGAACAGCAAGCTGATGGGTATCCCTGCCGTGATACTGGCCATCCTCATTGCTTTCTCCCGGCTGTACCTGTATGTCCACTACCCCACCGACGTGATTTTTGCCCTGCTCGCCGGCATCCTCTTCGGTGTTCTGGGTAATCTCCTGGCCAAGCGGGTTCCCCTGGACAAGCTTCTGAAAAAAGGCAAATATCAGAAATAAGAACAGCAAAAAACACCGCATTTGAATGAACTGCACCCCATTTGTTAGACAAGTATGGTATAATACTTGTACTAAGGAA
>JBJDYI010000046.1:0-3376 GCA_051867165.1 Faecousia sp.
GGCTGCAATCCGTCCCGGCTGCCAACCACCAGCTCACACAGGGACAAAATAAAATCCGCCTTCAGAGAAAGCGGGTTTTCATCGTCAGAATAGTTTAAGTTGATGTCCATGGGGTTGATGTAGTCGGAGCTTGTCGGGGAAATACGAATGACCTGTCCGCCCAGCCGCTGCACCAGCGGGAAGTATTCTCCCTCCGGGTCACAGATGGCAATATCGTCCCCGGTGATGAGGAACGCATTGGTGATCTCGCGCTTGGCGGAGAAGGACTTGCCGCTGCCCGGCGTACCGAGAATCAGGCCGTTGGGATTTTTGAGTTTTTTCCGGTCCACCATGATGAGATTGCTGGACAGGGCGTTCAGACCGTAATACAGTGCCTCGCCGCCGGACTGGAAAAGCTCCTGGGTGGTAAACGGGATAAAGATTGCGGTGCTGGAGGTGGTAAGACTGCGCTGAATCTCCACCTGATTGAAGCCCAGCGGCAGGCTGCTCATCAGCCCTTCTTCCTGCAGGTAGTCCAGGCGCACAAGCTGGCAGTTGTATTTCTGCGCGATGCTGGATGCCTGAAATATGTTGTTGTCAAGCTGCTGCTTGGTATCGGCGGTATTCACCAGCAGAAACGTCATCAGGAACATTCGCTCATTGCGGCTTTGCAGCTCCTTCAGAAGATTTTTCGCCTCGGTGCCGTAGGTGGCAAGGTCGGAGGGAATGATGTCCATATCGTATCCGGCCCGAACCGCTTTTTTCTGCTCCTCGATCTTCATCTTGTCCAGATCGGTGATCTTACGTTTGACCGTTTTGATGGCAGCTACCTGATCCACAGACTGAATGTGCATCGTGGCGATCAGACTGCTCTCCATATCCAGAAAGTCTGCCAGCATCCGGTCATTCAGCTCCGGTGCCAGGATTTGCAGGAAGGACACCGCGCCGAACTTCTTGCCCATACGGAAGGTGCGCCCCTCTTTGAACTCAAAGGAGGACGGCGCGATAAAGTCCTTGGTGGACAGCCCGCTGGGTGCCAGCCAATCCCAGGAGAACTGAAATCGGCTCTGATCGTCCATGTGGAAGATGTCGTGCATCAGGCGCAGGCGTTCCAGTCCGTTTAAGACGGCAGCGGATACACCCAGCCGCTTGAAGTTGTTGAGAATATCGTTTTCGATGCGCTCCAGCCGGGGCTTTGCTGTCTTGATGCTGTCCGCCTCGATACCAAAGGTCAGGAACTTGGTCTTGGTCAGGCCGTTGTTGCCCTTGGCAAGCTGGTTCTGGAGCATTTCAGCGTACTCGGCCCGGATGCTGTCAAAAGCATCATTCTGGGGCGGGATAAAAATGCTCTGTTCAAAACTCTCCATGCTGGCGGTCAGGTTCAGGAATGAAAACTGGAACCGGATGGAGCTGTCAAAGTAGTTGAGGAAATCACACCAGGCGTCAAAAATGGCGCTCTTGTCCTCGTTCTGAGAAAGCTGATAGTTGATGTCCTGAAACTGGATGGTCTTGGTGTAGAAATTGCCGGTCACGCGGCATACACCGTCCGGCCACATCCGCTCATAGGGAATGGACTGCTGGGCCGACTGCTGTTTCTTATCCGTCCGCTTCGCCCGTTCGATGGCGGCCGCGATCTCCCGGCGCTCGGCGCGGGTCAGCTTTCTTTTTTGTGTCGTTTTTGCAGACAATGCGTTGTACCTCCTTGTCCAAATGATACTGCCGGTCTAACACGGCATAGAAATTGTCGGTCTGATAAGGCCGGTGCTTGGGGCGGACGAACCGCACCTGCACATAGTTGTGAATGACTTTTTCAAAGGGCTGGCCGTTCTTTTCATACATGGCGAACAGAAAGAACGGCAGCATCACAAGCACCATACACAGCGAGGCGGTGCTGGTGCTTATATAGGATTTGAGCAGGAAAAACAGCGGAACGCCGACCAGTGCGCCGCTGCCGAAACAGATGAGCTGTCTCTTGGTGAGGTTAAACATCACCTTGGTTTTTACCTTGCTCAAATCCTTTGGCACGTTGACATAGGCCATAAAGGAAAGCCTCCTTTCGTGGGTTAGTGGGCATTAAACACGCTCTTGGCAAGGCTACCCGTCTTAAAGAGGGTGAAGCACAGCAGCACCGTATAACCCATGCAGGTCCAGATTGCCGCGCTGATGTCGCTCTCCAGCGCGATGTTCTGCACCAGAACGGCATAGATGCCCACGCAGATGATAATGAGAAATGCCTGAAAGCCCAGGGCAAACAGGGAGCGGAGATAATTCTGGCCCATCTGTCCCCATTCCCGATTGAGCATGGTCGCCATCGGGATCGGGGCCACGGAAGTCACCAGATAGATCTCCACCATACGGCCATACACGATGATGAAAATACAGATCGTCAGCGCCCACATGGTAATGCCCACAAAAAGGCTCTGGAACCAGAGGCCGAACAGCGGCCCCAAATCCATCTCCATCAATCGGGCCTCCATGTCCGTGACCACACTGGAAATATCAATGGAGGCATCCGAGATGATGACGCCCGCTGCGTTATTGACCACGCTCTGAGCCACATCAAATACGCCCATGACAATATTCCAGGTGTTGGTGACGATGAGAATGGCGCAGGCCGTCTTGAAAATCCACTTGAAGAACATCCAGGTATCCACATCGTGGAGATTGTTTTTGTCCGTAATCAACTGGATCAGCTCCAGCGTCATCACAAAGGCCAGGATGACACCGGCAATCGGGAGAATAACTGTTTCCGAAAGGTTCTGCACCATCGAAAACACACCGCTGTTCCATGCCTGCGGAGTGGTTCCCACCTGGGTGGAGATTTCCCCGACCTTCTGGTTTACATGGTCGAACATCCCGGACAGGTTGCTCATAATGCCGCTGACCAGCAGTTCTTTGAGCCATTCTGTGATGGAATCCCATAAGAAATCCAAACGCTTGACCTCCTTTCTTGCCCCTCCCGCATGAAGCGGAAGGGGCAGAGGATTTCTTGAGGCTCAATGATTGTCCGAACCATCCGAGGCCGGAAGTTCAATCCGAAGACATTCCGGTGCCAGCGCCGCAATATTGCCGCCAGCCAGCACCATATCCAGGCCGCGCCGCTTCAGGCTTTCATCCTCATTTTCGTAGCCCTCCAACAAGGTGACAGCACCCCAGATACCCAGGCCAGCGCCAATGGAAATGACAAGGATTTGCATGATTTCCTGTACCGTATATTCCGGCTTGGAAAGATCGTTCGGTTTCATAAAAGCCTCCTTACAGTGAATGGTTGGTGAACGGGTTGCAGGGGTTCGGGATTAACCGAACAGGCCGGACAACAGGGGAACCAGGGTGATGCCGATGAGGGCCACGCCGCCGCCCGCCATGAGCTGCTTCATGCCCTGGCTCTTTGCACCGG
>JBJDYI010000047.1:0-3370 GCA_051867165.1 Faecousia sp.
AGCTTCAGGGCCTGCTGTCCCCGGAAGGCCGTATGGATCTCCATATCCACCGCCGGTTCCTGTTCCAGAATACCCCGGATGGTATCTACAACGTGAGGCTCGTCATCTACGATCAGGATTTGAAAGATCATGTTTCTGTTTCTCCTATCTTCAGGATGACTTTCAGGCCGCCCAAATCACTGGCCGCAAGCTCTACGCCGCCGGCGTCTCCAAAGAACAGCTTTAGCCGCCTGTGGACATTTGTCAGACCGCTGGTCTGGCTGTCATCGGTGGAACAATTCAGCTTTTGCTGAAGCGCCTGCAGCATTTCCGGGGCAATGCCGTCTCCGCTGTTTTCCACCACGACAGAAGCGCTGCCCTCCCGGATCTGGAAGGAGATGCGGATCCGGGCCTGATCTGCCGAGCCGCCCATGCCATGCTCGATGCAGTTTTCCAGAACCGGCTGTAAAAACAGCTTCGGCACGGTTTTGCTTCGGAGCGCTTCCGGGATATCGGGCACCTCCGCCCGGATGGTCTGCCCGAAGCGCATCAGCTGGATTTTCAGGTATGTGATGGCGTGATCGTATTCCTTTTCCAGAGTCAGAAGATTTCCGTCCGCCTTTGTGATATAGCGGAAATATTTGCCCAGATACCCGGCGAACTCCGCCGCCACCTCCGTTTCCTCGTCCTCCAGCATAGAACGGAGGAAAAAGAAGCTGTTGTAAAGGAAGTGGGGATTGATCTGGGCCTGTAAGGTTTTCAGCTGAGCCTGCTGCAGGGTGATGGTCTGCCGGTAGTTGGTATCGATGAGTTCTTCCAGCTTGTCCGTCATCTGATTAAAACCATTTGCCAGCGCCGCAAATTCCCGGGACATCTGGGGCGCTACTCTTGCGGCGAATTCTCCCTGCCCCGTTTTATCAAAGGCCGCAATCAAACTCTGAACCGGGCGGTTGACATACTTATGGAAAGACCGCAGGATCAGCATGATGACCGTCAGCATTGCTACGAAGAACAGAAGCGTGCTGCCCAGCAGAATATTGGGAACGCTGCTGATCTGTCTTGCAGGGACCAGCTGCACAAAGGAACAATCCAGCGTTTCGCTGTAGGTACACATGGCAAGGTAGCGAACGCCGTCCAGCGTAATCTTTCCCTGGGTATCTGTCTTTGCGTGGCTGGTCAGCAGCGCCTGAAGCTCCTGAGGCTGCAGCTGTACACTGCCGGAGCTTGTGACGCAGGTATCCGAGGGATAATGGTACAGCAGCGCGTTTTTTCCGGAAAAAGTGTTGAAGGAGGATAGAATCTCCTGAATTTTCCCGTCATCCAGCCGCAGCGCGATGAGAATATGTCCGCTTTCTGCGGATACACCGCTGACGGGATAATGGCAGGGAATAAAAAACGCGTCGTCTATTCGGGTCAGCCGAAAGTCTGTTTCCCGGAAAGCGGCGTATACGCTGCGAATATCCTCATAAGCCACCGCGTTTTGAGAAATGGCCCCCTGCCTGACGGACAGAGCATTCTCCAGCTTGGGGAAGTAAATGTCCATCCCGTCAATCATGGCGTTCATCTGCTGGGCAACATTCAGCTCCAGCTTCAGCTGATTCAGTTCCCAGTGATAATGGGCGTTGGTTGAGAACGCACCTTTGCGCAGCTGGGTATAGAAGGTAATCAGCTGGGGGCTGGCCTGATAGAACAGCTGGTTGGTCATTTCCCGCTGGATCTGCTGGACATTTTCCTCAAAGGTGTCCCGAAGATAGTTGACATTGTTTTGCGTAGAGGAATAAAGCTCCTGTGTCACGACATACCGTCCCCAAAGGGTGCCGGCGATCTGGATCACCAACAAAACCAGCAGCAGAATCAGAATCGTACTGGTCAAGCGTCTGACAAGGGAGAAAGGTTTTTGATTCGCCATATTGTGTTCCTCCGGCTTTCTGAATGGAATTATATAATAGGTTTCGTCATTTTGTAAAGAGAACTGCCCTTTACAGGTAAAGAATTCGTAAAAAAGTATCAAAATCGCACTACCCTCTCTCCCGCTTCCTCTGCTATAATGAGCCTTGGAAAGGATGTGGCCCCATGGAAGAGCTGAAGTGGCAGGAAACCATTCCTGCGGCAAAAAAATACGATCTGATCGTCTGCGGCGGCGGAGTAGCCGGTGCGGCGGCGGCGCTGTCCGGGCGGCGGCAGGGACTCACTACACTGCTTCTGGACAAGCTGTGCGTTCTGGGAGGCCTTGCAACCGCCGGTCTCGTCAACTATTGGGTTCCCCTGTGCAACGGCCGGGGAAAATACATCATCAAAGGCATGGCGCAGGAGCTTTTGCAGCTTTCTCTGGCCCACAGCTTCAACACCCTCTATCCCGATTGGAAGCAGGGAGAGCCGGATCACGAAACCACCCAGCGCAGCGATACCTGGTTTTCCGGCGGGATGTTTTCTCTGGCCCTGCTGAAACTGTTGACGGAGGAAGGCGTGGAGATCCTCTATGACGCGCTGGTTTCCGCCCCGGTCATGGTGGGAGGGCACTGCGCGGGCGTGATCATCGACGGAAAATCCGGCCGGCGGTTTTATCCCTGCGGTGTTCTGGTGGATGCCACCGGCGACGCCTCCATCATGAAGCAGGCCGGGGTCCCCACCACCGATGGGGAAAATTTCTTCACCTATTACGGAGAGGGCATCACCCTTGGCGGCTGCCGGGCAGCTGTGGAGAAGAAGAACATTTTCCTTGCCTACTACCATCCCTACGGCGGTGCCGCGAATCTCCACGGACAGTTCCAGCCCGAGGGGAAGCCCCCCTATGTGGGCTGCAGCATGGAAACCATCAACCAATACCTACAGGAAAATCAGCTGCGGATGTATGAAAAGGAAAGCGGCAGCTGCGGCATGGAGCAGAATATTCACATGCTTCCCGGTATCCCCCAGCTGCGCACCGCCCGCCGTATCCGGGGAAACGCGACGCTGACCGGCGAAGATTGCTACCGGCACTGCGATACCTCCATCGGCACCATCTGCGACTTTGAATACCGGGACCGGCTGTACGAAGTCCCCTACGGGGTTCTGGTCAAGGATGGGTTCGACAATCTGATCACCTGCGGCCGAAGCGCTTCCGCTTCCGGCTGGGGCTGGGATGTGCTGCGGGTCATTCCTCCTGCGGTTCTCACCGGCCAGGCAGCGGGGATCGCCGCCGCTCTGGCAATTTCCCATGCTGTTCCCATTGCGGATGTCCCCACCCAAAAGCTGCAAAAGGCTCTGGCAGATACCGGTGTGATCATTCATTTCGATGACAGCTGGGTTCCCCGGGCGGAGGCGGATGACGGCCACGCCGCCTCCAAAGACCACATCTAAGCGGGGTAAGAATATGAAATATTACTGTAATCCCTTAAATCTTCCCTATAAA
>JBJDYI010000048.1:0-12363 GCA_051867165.1 Faecousia sp.
TTGGATTCTTACTATTAGGGTGAGGAACAAAAAAGAAAGGAGTGGTTCTGTGTGGAAGACGCAAAGATCATCGCTTTGTTCTGGGAACGGAATGAGCAGGCTGTGAAGGAGACCGATACCGCCTACGGCGGCAAGCTCTACGGCCTGTCCAACCGCATTTTGAATAACCGTGAGGATGCGGAAGAAAGCGTGAGTGATACCTACATGGAAACTTGGAAATCAATTCCTCCCAAACAACCTACTTACTTTTATGCCTTTTTGGCATCCATCTGCCGAAACCTTTCCCTGAACAGGCTGGACTGGCGCATGGCGGCAAAGAGAAACGCTGAGGTGGTAGCCCTCACCCAGGAGATGGAAACCTGTATCCCGGACGGACGGCAGGAATCGGAAATGAACCGCCGGGAGCTGCGGCGGATTTTGGAGAGGTTCCTGGAGAGCCTGTCCAAGGAAAGCCGCCTGATTTTCCTGCGCCGCTATCTGTATGTGGATACCGTGGCGGAAATTGCTGCCCGGTACGGTATCAGTGAAAGCAAGGTCAAGACCCAGCTCCACCGCACCCGCAAAAAACTGTACACCGTTTTGGAAAAGGAGGGGATTTCTGTATGACCGGGAAAGAGTTGTTAGTTGCGTTGGGTGACGTCAGCC
Source organism: Faecousia sp. (assembly GCA_051867165.1). Classification (GTDB taxonomy): domain Bacteria; phylum Bacillota; class Clostridia; order Oscillospirales; family Oscillospiraceae; genus Faecousia. The sequence goes on from JBJDYI010000048.1 coordinate 646, forward strand.
ACAAATACTATGACGAAGCGGAAAACGATACCATCGGTTCCTCTCAGAGACATCAATCCCTTCGCAGGTCTTTGCTGATTGCAGCAGTCATTTCTCTGACACTGCTGCTGGTGGGCTGTGCCGTTGTGTACGCGCTCCGACTGCAGGATATGTCCGTTGGAAAGGAAACCTATACACAGCACTTTGATGACGAAGGACGAGCAATTGAGCCAATTGAGAAAACCAGGGATATCATCACCCTGTATGGCCACAGTGGTGATGCCATCCAGCGGGCGCTGAAGGAGTGGTATGATTTCCTGGAAACCTACGATCCCGATGGGGCTCTGATGGATAACAATCCGGATCATCCCGAAATTCCAAACCAATATGAGTATACTTACAGCTGCTACACCCCGGATATGGTGGCGAAGGTAGATGAAATCGCGGCAAAATACAATTTGAAGCTGCTGGAAGAATGGATTCCGTTCCAAGCCTGGCAGGGTGACATTTTCCTGAAGGAATCGGGCGTCGGTTCTCTGGTTCTGCCGGAAAGCGGTGCGCAGATCACCCGTATCTCCGGTATGTATTATCCGCCGTATAATTTTGATATGGACTTTGAACTGACCACGGACAAACTGGATACCAAGCTTTGGGGTTCGATTGAGTATGCACGAAAAGACTATTTCCCCAGAGATTTCCCCGGTGGTATGGATTTAAGCCTGTTTGAACAGTGGGACCATACCGCCCCGGATGGTACGCCTCTGCTGCTGGCGCTGAGCAACAAGGGCAGCGGATACATCATTGCCGAACAGGAAAACGCCATGCTGATTTTGCACCTGGACGGTAATTTCTCCCGCAGTGCCTACCCGAGCGCAGATGAAGTTTTGACCAGAAAACAGTTGGAAGAGGTGGCAGATCTCTTTGACTACACCATCCGACCGGAGATCATGGACCGCACCACTGTGGAACAGCAGTTGGAGGAGGCGGAAGCAGCCTATGATGCGGCCCATACCTATGTGCCGGAAACCTATGGCAGCTTTGGTGAGGGACTGAAGAGCCGCATCACGATGCCGAACGAAAAGGCACAATATGCTTTTTATGATCTGACCGGAGATGGTGTGGATGATCTGCTGGTGGATTTTTCCGGATATGGCGCGATCAACGAATGGTTTACCATTCAGGATGGAGAAGTCCGGACGGATTTCGGAATCAGCACATATTTGTGCGAAGGGAGGGTTCTGGAAACCCATTTCCCGGATTCCGAGCGCAGCGACTATGCGCAGCACAGCTATCAAAAAGCAGTTAATGATACAGCTCTGATGGATATGGATCCGGAAACCGATGGAGATATTATTACGTTATTGACCCTGAGAGAAGGCAAGTGGTATCAATCTCCTGACTTCTACAGCCTGGAGGAAAGGGAGATTTCTGCGGAAGAAGCCCAGGCCATTATGGCCCAGTATCCCCGTATAGAATTGAACTGGATGCCTTTGATGGAGTATCCTCTTTCCGAAACCCAGACCCTCCGGGATTATCTGGAAGCAAAGGATGTTCGGGTGTCCAGCGAAGAACTGCTGGAAATCTATAAAACATTTCTGACAGAAAGAGATCTTTTCCACTACAGCCATTACCGGATTCTGGACATCAACGGTGACGGTGTAGAGGATCTGCTGCTGAAAGGAGAAAATGATTCTTTGATCGGCAACACGGATTATTACTGGATGGCTCTGACCTACCGCTATGGTCATATCGAGGGGCTTGTCTCGGATTTCTACCTGTGTGAAGATGGCGTGATAGAGTGCGTGGAAACAAGGCATGGCGATATCGGTGTGGAAATAAATGGCCATCAGTTCCAGCGGTGCATCGGATTAGAAGCGGAGCTTCTTGAATTTGTGGCGTTCAATAAGGCAACTGCCAGCTGGCAGACCGACTGGTGGGATGAAAAGCCAATCTCTGAAGAAGAAGCCAAAGCCATCCTTGCCAAATATCCCCGGATTGACCAGGGTATGCGCCCGATTTCTGAATTGCTGAAATAACCCTCAAAAATGGAACCTGTTTCTCACCTCCGGGAAACAGGTTCTTTCCTTTTTCTAAAAAAATGTTATCATGAGGTGTGAGGTTTTCCCTGCAAATTCCGTTTAATAGGGTGAGGAAGCAAATACACAAGTGAGGTGAACCTTAGTGGAAGACAGCAAGATCATTGAATTGTTCTTTGCCAGAAACGAAGATGCCATTAAACACACGGATGACACCTATGGGCGGCGTCTTTATCTTTTGGCGGACAACATTGTTCACAACGGTCAGGATGCCGAAGAAAGTGTCAGCGATACCTACATGAAGGCGTGGGAAACGATTCCTCCCCACAAGCCCCAATACTTTTTTGCGTATATCGCAAAAATTTGCAGGCATTTTGCTTTGGACAAACTGGACTGGAAAAATGCAGCCAAGCGGAAGGCAGAGGTTGTCAGTTTGACACAGGAAATGGAATTGTGTATTCCAGATACGGAGCGGGATCGGGAGCTGGCGGGGAAAGAGCTGGGCATGATTCTGGATGCGTTCCTAAGAACCCTGACTCCGGAGAACCGCGTGGTATTCATGCGCCGGTACTGGTATGTGGATACCATTGCGGAAATTGCCATCCGGTATAGCATCAGCGAAAGCGCCGTACAGATGCGGCTGAACCGAACCCGGGCAAAGCTCTGCACTTATCTGGAAAAGGAGGGTATTCGTGTATGAATGGTAAGGATATTTTCTTGGGGCTCAAATATGTGGGCGAGGATTTGATTGACGAAGCGGAAACCGCCCGGTTCCCGGTTCAGGCAAATCAGAAGGACACCCATCGAAAAATCCGCAGACCTCTTCTGATTGCCGCGTTGATTGCGCTGACGCTCCTGCTGGTGGGCTGTGCAGTTGTCTATGTGCTGAAAATGGAGCATTTCAAGATCGGGGAAGCGACCGAGCAGCGAGACTATTCTCTTGTGGACGGCGTATATGTGGAAGACCCCCACACCGTAAATACCAGCACCCTTACCTTGGCAGGCGTGGAAGGCTCGAAGGCTTATAAAGCCTGTGCCGACTTCTATGCTTTCAAAGAGGAATATACAGACAGCGTCCAGAAAGCAGCGGAGAAGGGTATGGACGATTGGAATAACACTGCCTATCACGATATCCTCAAGGCAAAGGCTGATGAAATTGCTGCCCAGTATGGTCTGAAACCAGAGGGTGGTAAATTGGAATTCCGCACGGTACGGAATCTGTGTGATGCTCTGGGCGTTGAGCGGTTTGTGCGCAGCAGTCAGGAGATCAGCACGGATATCAATGCCGGAAGCTGTTACGATAACGGCAACTTCTGCCTGACCATGCGCTTCAACTTCCCAGAGGATCGGGGCTATGAGGTTCTGAGCACCGCCGGTATTCTCTATTGGAACCGGCAGGACTGCTTCAGCCGGGACTATGTGACCATTGTGGACAACGGCGACTGGGTGGAGCAGAACTACACCACTTCTTCCGGCAGCAATGTGCTAATCCTCTACTCTCCCAGTCAGGAGCGGGGCTATATTCTTTGTGACCGTGGGGAAGCACTGATGGCGTTGCAGCTGGATGTCAATATTGAAATCCTCAGCGAAGACGGCGGCGTGGTCTCGTCTGAGTACCAGCACATGACACAAAAGCAGCTGGAACTGGTGGCAGACAGCCTTGATTTTGCTATCCAGCCCAAGATCCCCACGCAGGTTGATGTAGAAGCGCAGGCAGAAGTTCCTCAGGAAGCCACACAGAACGGCTATACCCTGCGGCTGAAATCTGTGGAAACCGATGGCTATGTGGTCCGGATTCTATTGGGCGTCACCGCCCCGGAAGGTACTGTGCTTCCCACTGAGGGCAATGTCATTTTTGCCAATCACGGGGGAGAACTGACCCCCACCAGCGGTTCCCTCAGTGGTGGTGGCGGCACCACTGAAACCATCGACGATGGTGATGGCTTAGAAAACACCATTGATCTGCTGCTGGTTCGTGACTGCACCATGGCAGACGACAGCGCGCCCTTTGCGGCCGGAACCACCTGGAATCTGCATTTGGTTGACATTGTGTATTCCAATTGGGACGCTGCCAACAGTCGCCTTATTAAGGATACCCTCGCCGAGGGGGAATGGCAGTTTCCCATTACCTTCGACGAAACCAACGGCGACTACCGGGAAATCGAGTTGATTTCCGAGCCGATCAAAGCAAAGGCGTGCATTGGTTGGGGTGAGGATGGTACGGATGCGCTGGAAGAGTTTGCCGTCACATCCTTCAAGCTCCGCAAATTCAGCAGCAGCTTACAGTGGGACTTGATTCCTGACTACTATGGAATCAAAGACTTTGGCTCCTCAGCTGACTTTTATGGCTGGGCGGACAAATCCGGTTTCCACTCTGCCTGTGTCGTCATGAAAGATGGCAGAAAGGTTGACCTTCCGCTCATGAATAAGGTTGTCGATCTGGATCAGGTAGACTATGCTCTCCTACCCGACGGCACGAAGTTACCTGTGCCTGAAATATAAGCAGTAAATGAAAAGCAAGTCTGTAGAAAGGGAATACAAACTACGCCCCTATCGATGCTTCTAACCGCACTTCTTTCTGTGTTGGCTCTTTTATGTTAGTAAGCGATTCCCTGAATCGCGCAGCCGCAGTCTGAATGACTACATTCATCGGGGATAGGAACAGCGCCTCAACAAGCAGAAAAGCCATTCATTCTGTGGAGGCAGAATGAATGGCTTTTTGCATTTGTATATACAGACGCTCTGGCAACCGGCAGTTAGGCATTGGGAGCATATCTGCAAAGATGAAAAGGAATAATCCCACGAACAACCAACGGCAGGATCCCAGACAGGACCCTGCCGTGATTTGTGTTGGATGTGGGATTATTGAGCGCTTACGAAGCTTGTCTCTTGTGAGTTCAATATCGAAACCGCATGTGTGGAGGTCAAGGACACTGGCGGCACGGTTTCTGGAAATGACCGGTAAAGCGGTTACACAGCCCATAAGCGGCGATTGGACATCCATAGGAGAATGAAACATGAAGAAATTGTTTCATTTCTGTGATTTTTTGGAATTATGGTGGATTTTCTGACGGGCAGTTGCTATAATAAAACTGATAAGGAGGAGAGGGAAATGCAATCAAAAGGAAAACTGCATTTTGGAAATTCCATCCCCAGGGCGGTCTTTGTGGCAATCTCCATTTTGCTTCAGCTGGGATGGATTATGCTGACGATTCTGGTGCTGAATGAAAGTGTGCCCTGGCTTGAGACCGCGACCCGGATCCTGTCTGTGATTGTTGTGCTGGTGCTCAATAGCAAGCATGTGAATTCGGCCTATAAAATGCCCTGGATCATGCTGATAATGGCGCTGCCGGTGATGGGTCTGAGCCTGTATTTGCTGATCGGTATCTTTGGTGATCTTGGGAGCACCGGAAAGCGGATGAAAAAAATCCGTACCCAAACCAGAGCGCAGCTCGGCGATGAAAAAGATGCGCTGACGAAATTAAGCCAACAGGATTATCCGGCTACCGGATTGAGCTGTTATCTGCAGGAGCATGTATCCTGTCCGGTGTATGAGAACACGGCAGTTCAATACTTTTCCGAAGCGTTTGATGCATTGGATTCTCTGAAGGAAGACCTGGAAAAAGCGGAATCCTTTATTTTTATGGAATACTTTGCGGTATCGGGCGATTCTGCATTTCAGGAACTCAGCGATATTCTGATCCGGAAGGCAAACCAGGGCGTGGATGTCCGGTTTATGTATGATGATGTGGGCAGTATCGGCTATGTCAACACCATCTTTGCCAAACGACTGTCAGATGCCGGCATCCACTGTGTGGTCTTTAATCCGGCGCTGCCTGTTTTGAACCTGTTTATGAACCACCGGGATCACCGTAAGATAACGGTCATTGACGGTAAGGTGGCCTATACCGGCGGATTCAATCTGTCGGACCAGTATTTTGGCAGAAAGATTCTTTATGGCCGGTGGAAAGACACCGGGATCCGTCTGGAAGGAGAGGCAGTCCGGAGTGTGACCAGTACATTTCTGGAAATGTGGAATGCCTGTACCGGAAACGAAGAGGGGATATCGGATTTCGTGTCCATCCGTCACAAGGTACCTGGCGCCCAGGGATATGTACAGCCCTATGAGGATGATCCGCTGGGGAAGGAACGAATTGCGGAAAGCGTCTATCTGGATCTGATCTACGCGGCAAAAAAGACACTTTATGTGGTGACACCTTACCTGATCATCACCGACGAAATGACCAACGCGCTGGGCTTTGCGGCAAAGCGTGGTGTGGATGTTCGGGTCATTACCCCGGGCGTTCCCGACAAAAAGATCGTCTATCAGGTTACCCGGTCTTACTATGCGGGACTGGCGTCCCAAGGTGTGCGGATTTATGAGTATACCCCGGGTTTCTGCCATGCCAAACAGATGATCTGTGACGGAAAAACCGCCACCATTGGTACATCCAATCTGGATTATCGCAGTTTGTATCTCCACTTTGAAAACAATGTGCTGCTATACGGCGGACCTGCGGTGGAGCAGATTGCCGAGGACTTTGAGGAACTGTTCCCCCAGTGCGAAGAGGTAACAGAGAAATACCGCAGCGGCCGGTCCAAGGTCCTGCGGGCAGGACAGTATATCCTGCGTCTGTTTGCCCCGCTGCTGTAAAAAATGCCCGCCTGCCGTGAAGCAGGCGGGTTTCCATATTATTTTGTTTTTTGAACTGCCTTTCTCAAACCGGCAAGACCGGCAAAGACAGAAACCATCAACGATTTGTTGGTAAACCAGTGGTGGATGACCGCATGCTGGGCGGTTACCACATACCAGGCGATGGGCAGCAGGGCCAAAATGACAAAGGGGAACAGCGTCTGGCAGATTGGGGCAAAACCGGTCTGATGCCTCAGAAGCTTTTGCGCCATCACAATCACCAGCATCAGGGCAAGAAGCATAATGGCCAGGGTGACAGGGGTATGCAAAAAGCTGCGCAGGTTGGCACTGAGAGCTGCCCGGATGTTCTGAATCAGACCGGTGTCAGCGGCACTTGCCGAGGACCGCTCTGTGAGCTTTGCGGCAGCAAGAGTCAGAATGTTCCGGCGCAGGATCAGACTGCCGATGAGCCACTTTCCGGCCCACATGCCCACATAACCGACAGCCCAGGAAAAGCAGATCTTCACACCCCGGCAGAAGGTATTCCGAATGCTGGTGTCTTTGCGGATGCAGAAGTAGAAAACAGCGGGAATACCCAATGTGGCGATGGGATAGGTGAGGAAATCAAAATAGGCGGTGGCAATGCCGGTATACAGGAAAAGAAGTCCATCCAGGGTGTCCAGCTTGTCGCATTTCCACAGCAGCAGAATACTGCTGATGGTGAGAACATAGTAGCAGCTGGAAAACTGGAGGCTCATGGCCAGGGCCAGGGGCATCAACATAGCAACGGCAGCCAGATAAGGCAGAATGTATTGCTTCAGCCCTTTCTTGACCATCATCCCACACAGTGCCAGGAGCAGCAGAAGCTGCGCTGCACCGTTCAGGATTCGGATCCCGGTGTATCCCATCACCGAGAGCAGGGGACGGACCAGCAGCTGATAACCATGCCAATACTGATAATAGGGCTCGGAACCGTCAAAGGGAACGCCATCGCCATAGTGGGCGGCCAGCTGGTCGCTGGGGGCTTCCTGGTCGGAGACGGTATTCCAGGTACCGCTCATGGCCTGAACCACCGGATTTTCCCCGGTATCACAGGCCGAGATCAGCAAAATCAGGGCATCCGTGGTGCTGTCCAGCTGGCTGGTACACCAGGGAAACAGCTGGGGATAGATGCCTTCCTCCGCAAAAACCGGGGCAGATTTCTCAAGGCTCCGGTCCATTGGCGCTGCGGGAAGCAGGCGGATGGCGCTCAGCAGCAAGGCGCCAATGACAATGGCCATCAGAACATGGAGCAGCAGCTTCCCAAGATAGCCGGGGAATTGTTTGAATTCTTTCATGTTATTCGCCCTTCAGACGATTGTACATATTCTGAATGTGGATCAGATCCATTTCAAAATCCTGCTTGTTCTTGTGGCGGATGCTTTCCAGCAGCAGCCCTGTAAACAGAGACTGGATGGCCGCAACACCCACGAAACCACAGGCAATCAGGGTGGGGAACTTGGGAACCAGACCGGTCTGGATAAACTCCACCAGTACAGGGATAAAGAATCCCACAGCCAGCAGAATCAGCACCAATGCAATGCTGCCGAAAAAGGCCAGAGGCTTATAGACCCGGAACAGCTTGGCAATGGTCAAAAGAACCTTGATGCCGTCGGAATAGGTATTCAGCTTGGATTCACTGCCTTCGGGGCGATCCCGGTAGGGGATGACCACATTTTCCAGGAACATATTCCGGTCGATGGCATAAATGGTCATTTCGGTTTCGATTTCAAATCCACGGCTGAGAACAGGGAAGCTTTTGACAAACTGATAGCTGAAGGCCCGGCAGCCGGTCATGATGTCCTTAATGTCACTGTGGAACAGCAGATTGATGCTGCCCCGGACAATGGAATTACCAAAATTATGGAAAGGACGCTTGTTTTCAGAGAAGTAGGTGGAGGAGAGACGGTCGCCGATGACCATATCTACCTTCCGGTTCAGGACCTTGTCCACCATTTCCCGGGCACAGTCGGCAGGATAGGTGTCGTCGCCGTCCACCATCACATAGCACTCGGCATCGATTTCCCGGAACATACGGCGGATGACATTGCCCTTGCCCTGCTTGAATTCATCCCGTACAATAGCGCCGGCACGGCGGGCAATTTCCGCAGTGTCGTCCTTGGAGTTGTTGTTGTAGACATAGACCGTGGCTTCGGGGAGCGCGGTTTTCCAGTCATTGACCACTTTTTCGATGGTCATGGCTTCATTGTAGCAGGGGATCAGCACTGCGATTTTATCCATGGTGTATCCTCCGGATCATCATATTCCATAATATAGTATGATAATACAGAATTCGATCCTTGTCAACCGTCCGAAAAAACCGGGAAAGAGGCTTGCAAATGGGACGGCGGCTGTGATATCATAAAAATTAAGTATTTTGGGAAGGTATGTCCCGGCCATGGGACGAAAGAGGAATAGGAGACCATGATGGAAGAACGGATCACATCCCGCAAAAATCCCCTGCTGCAGCAGGTCAAAAAATTGCTGTCCTCCAAAAAGGCCAGGGAAGAAGCGGGGCTGTTTGTGTCTGACGGCACCAAGCTGCTGGCGGAAGCGGTGAAGTATTTCCCGGGGCTGGAAACAGTGATTCTGTCGGATGGGATTCAGGCGCAGGTGCCGGAACATATCCGGCTGATCCGGGTGCCGGGAGATGTGATGGAATCCATTTCTCCCATGCAGACGCCCCAGGGGGCACTGTTTCTGTGCCGGCTGCCGAAGAAAACAGCATTTTGCCCGGTTCCCGGTATGCTGCTGCTGGATGGAATCCAGGATCCCGGAAACCTGGGAACCATGCTGCGGACGGCGGATGCCCTGGGGATCAGGGTTGCGCTTTTGGAGGGCTGTGCCGATCCTTACAGCCACAAAGTGGTGCGTTCCTCCATGGGCGCGGTGTTCCGCACCCCTGTGGTGCAGACCACCTGGGAGGAAGTGCGCAGTGCCTGTATGGACGCCAATATTCCCGTGGCGGTGACGGCGCTGTCTGACCGGGCTTCCGATATCCGCCGGGCAGATGTGAAAACCATGGCGGTGGTCATCGGCAGCGAAGGCCAGGGTGTCCGGAAAGAAATTCTGGAACAGGCGGATGCGGAGCTGATCATTCCCATGGCGGCCCACTGTGAATCATTGAATGCCGCCGTGGCAGCCTCCATTGTCATGTGGCAGATGACCACATTATAAAGAGAGAAAGAAGGAAGGAAAATGCTGGTACACTGGATCTGGTTTGCCCACCGTCCCGGCCTCAGCGACCGGATGAAGCGGACCCTTTTGCAGCATTTTCAGGACCCGGAGGATATTTATTTTGCGGACAGTGGTGCCTTTGACTATGTGCAGGAGCTGACACCGGAAGCAAAAGAAGCCCTGGCGGATAAAAATCTGACCGCATCGGAAGAAATTCTGGAAGTCTGTCAGCGGGAGAAGATCCATCTGCTGACCATCCGGGACGCGGGCTATCCCATGCGGCTGAAGAACATTGCGGATCCTCCTGTATTATTGTATTATAAAGGCACCCTGCCGGAGCTGGATGGCAGCCCGGTGATCGGCATTGTGGGAACCCGGAAGGCCTCCGCCTACGGTCTGACCACCGCCAAGCGGATGGGCTATCAAATCGGCCGCTGCGGCGGCATTGTGGTGTCCGGCATGGCTGGGGGTATCGATGCCGTGGCCATGGCCGGGGCGCTGACAGCGGGACAGACCGTGGTGGGCGTTCTGGGCTGCGGTGCGGACATTGTCTATCCGTCCTCCAACCGGGGACTGTTCCGGGATACGGAACAATACGGCTGCATCTTCAGTGAATTTGCTCCGGGCACCCCGCCCTTTTCCTACAATTTCCCGAAACGGAACCGGATCATTGCGGGATTAAGCTGCGGCGTTCTGGTGGTGGAAGCCCCGGAAAAAAGCGGCGCCCTGATCACAGCCCGGCAGGCCCTGGACCAGGGACGGGATGTGTTCGTGGTGCCGGGGAATATCGATGTGCCCTCCTGTGTGGGCAGCAATACGCTGCTGCGGGACGGCGCCATCCCTGTGTTTTCCGGCTGGGATGTGATCAGTGAATATGAAGCATTGTATCCGGGCAAGATTCGCAGGAATACCCAGGCTGCCCATCAGACCGCCTATCCTGATGAGGTAGAACGGGCAGGGGAGGCAGATAAACCCGGAGTAAAAGTGGCACAAAAAGTCCGCAAGCCCGAAACAAAACCGCCTGCGGAAAAAAATTGTCACAAAAAAATCATTGACAAGGCGACACAACCGCCGTATATTGACGTCAATGATAAATTCCCCAAATTGTCGGCAGACGAACAATCCATTGTTGCCTCTCTGAGAAAGGGAGAGCGGCTGGTGGATGACGTCATTGCGGAAACGGGGATGTCTGCCGGAAAGCTGCTGGCATATCTGACTATGCTGGAACTGAAGGGCGTGATCCGCCGGCTTCCCGGCAAGCGCATTTCTTTAAAGTAACGAAACGGAGTGTGTTCATGGGCAATCTTAACAATCTTGTGATCGTGGAGTCGCCCTCCAAAGCAAAGACCATCGGAAAATATCTTGGCCCCGGCTATACGGTCCGGGCCAGCATGGGACACCTGCGGGACCTGCCCAAAAGCACCATGGGCGTGGACCTGGAGGGCAATTTTGATCCTCACTATATCCCTGTCCGAGGCAAGGAGGAACTGATCAAAGAGCTGAAAAAAGAATCCGCCAAGGCGGATATTGTATATCTTGCAACGGACCCTGACCGGGAGGGCGAAGCCATCTCCTGGCATCTGAAGGAACTGCTGAATCTGCCGGATGAGAAGGCCCGCCGGGTGACCTTCAATGAAATCACCCAGAAGGTAGTCCGGGAGTCCATCGCGTCTCCCCGGCAGATCGATTATGATCTGGTGGATGCCCAGCAGGCGAGAAGAGTTCTGGACCGGATCGTGGGCTATCAGCTTTCCCCACTGCTGTGGAAAAAAGTCCGGCGGGGCCTGTCTGCCGGCCGTGTCCAGAGCGTGGCCACCCGGATGGTGGTGGACCGGGAAAATGAGATCCGGGCCT
>JBJDYI010000049.1:0-3335 GCA_051867165.1 Faecousia sp.
GGTGATTTTGATGCCGTGGAGATGCTCTATGAGGATGTCCCGGATACGCTGTCCCAGCTGATCCGCACTGCATTCATTCCCCAAGACGGTCGCAAATTCATCGTGGCAGACTTCTCGGCCATTGAAGCCCGGGTCATTGCGTGGCTTGCCGGTGAGACCTGGCGGCAGGAGGTTTTTGCGGAAGGCAAAGATATCTACTGCGCTTCGGCATCTCAGATGTTTGGCGTTCCCGTGGAAAAGCACGGCATCAACGGCCATCTCCGGCAGAAAGGCAAAATCGCGGAACTGGCCCTCGGCTACGGCGGATCAGTCGGTGCGCTGAAAGCCATGGGCGCTTTGGAGATGGGGCTGACCGAAGAGGAACTCCCGCCCCTGGTAGATGCCTGGAGGCAAGCCAATCCCAACATCACAAAGCTGTGGTGGGATGTTGACCGCGCCGCGATGGAGGCTGTCCGCTTCAAGCATACCAACGAGACCCACGGAATCACCTTCTCCTGCAGAAGCGGGATGTTGTTCATCACGCTCCCTTCCGGCAGACAGCTTGCCTATGTAAAGCCAAAGATCGGCACCAACAAGTTTGGCGGCGACTGCATCACCTACGAAGGTGTCGGTAGCACGAAGAAGTGGGAACGGCTGGACAGCTACGGCCCCAAGTTCGTGGAGAACATCGTCCAGGCCACCGCCCGTGACATCCTCTGCTATGCCATGACCACCCTCCGCTGCTGTTCCATCGTGATGCACATCCACGACGAAGTGGTCATTGAAGCTGACCGCCGGATGTCTCTGCAGGCAGTCTGCGACCAGATGGGCAGAACCCCGCCTTGGGCGAAGGGACTGCAGCTCCGCGCCGATGGCTACGAGACCGATTTTTATAAGAAAGACTAACGAGGTAAATCCCATGAGTATCAACAAATTCAACAGCGAGGGGTATTACGACCCCACCGCTTACGAGGCTATGTCAGCCGTAGAAAAGGAAGAACGGGCGCTCCGTGCCTTCCGTCCCATCGTGTACATCTGCTCACCCTATGCCGGAGATGTGGAGAAAAACGTCGCCGCCGCCCAGGGCTACAGCCGGTTTGCTGTGGACAAGGGGTACATCCCCATCGCGCCGCATCTGCTGTTCCCGCAGTTTCTCAATGACAGCAACCCCAAGGAGCGTCAGCTGGGGCTGTTCTTCGGAAACGCCCTCATGAGCAAATGCTCCGAGGTCTGGGTCTTTGGCGACACCATCTCTGACGGCATGGAAGCCGAAATCAAAAGAGCCAAGTGGAAGAACTACCGCTTGCGTTACTTCACCGAAACCTGCGAGGAGGTAAAGAAATGATGTTCACTCTGTACAGTGCAGATTTTATAGGCGCACCCAGCAACTGTTCCTATCCTCACAAATTTGAAATCACAGATGCCGCCGTCCTCGCTGATGCGGTCAAGCGAGACTATGTCTGCGCCGAGTATATGAACAACTACCGCAGCGGCGACAACTTCCTCGGCTCAGACTGCCTGCCTGTGGACTGTGACAACGATCACTCCGAAAATCCCGCCGACTGGGTCACCCCGGCAGATGTCCAGGCCGCATTTCCCGGCATTACCTTTGCCGTCCACTACAGCCGGTTCCATATGCGGGAGAAAAATGGCAAACCCGCCCGTCCCAAGTTCCATGTGCTGTTTCCCATCGAGTACATGACCGATGCTTCTGCTTACAGCGAAATGAAGAAACTGGTCAACACCATCTTCCCGTACTTTGACACCAAGGCTCTGGACGCTGCCCGGTTCTTCTTCGGAACGGCAGAGCCGCAGGTGGAGATTTTCCCCGGCGAGATGACTTTGAGCGAGTATCTGTCCGCAGAGGATTTTGATGCGGATATGCCCGGCGGCTCCCACGGCGGCACCCAGGTCATTCCCGAAGGAAGCCGTAATGCCACCATGTCCCGCTTTGCCGGTCGTGTTATCAAAAAGTACGGAGACAACGACACCGCTTTCCAGTGCTTTATGGAAGAGGCAGAAAAATGCACTCCGCCCCTGGAACAGCAGGAACTGATGACCATCTGGCACAGCGCCCAGAAGTTCTATGCCAAGGTTCAGCAGCAGGACGGCTACGTTCCTCCCGAAGTATACAACGATGATACGTCCTATAAGCCGGAGGACTTCTCTGATGTGGGACAGGCCGAGGTTCTGGCAAAGCACTTCTCCGGGGAACTGCGCTATTCTCCCGCAACCCACTACATCCGTTACAACGGTCGGTACTGGCAGGAAACCGAACCCGGCGCACAGGCCGTCGCCCATGAATTGACCCGCCGACAGATGAAGGAAGCATCCAATGATATGCTCTCCGCATTGGCTTCCCTCAAGGCTTGCGGCGCACAGGATATCTTGGAAAACAACAGCAAGGCCAAGGCTGAGGGTATGATGAGCGACGAACAGCTGGAAGCGTATAGAGCATTCCTGGCCGCAAAGGCGTATCAGTCCTATGTCATTCAGCGCCGTGCGTCCAAGAATATCACCGCCACGCTGAAGGAGTCCCGCCCGATGCTGGAAATCACGCCGCAGGATCTGGATGCAAATCCCTTCCTGCTCTGCACCCCGGATGCCACCTATGACCTCCGCCTGGGCATGGCCGGTGCCAGGGAGCATTCCCCGGAGGACTTCATTACCAAGACCACAACTGCCTCTCCCGGAGACCGTGGCAAGCAGATCTGGCTCGACTGCCTGGATACCATTTTCTGCGGCGACCAGGAACTCATTGATTATGTGCAGTTGATTTGCGGTCTGGCGGCAATTGGCAAGGTCCAGGTCGAAGCGCTCATCATTGCATACGGCTGCGGCCGCAACGGCAAGTCCACCTTCTGGAACTCCATCTCCCGAGTTCTGGGTCTGTACAGCGGCAATATCTCCGCTGACACCCTGACCTTCGGATGCCGCCGGAATGTGAAGCCGGAGATGGCCGAGGTCAAAGGCAAGCGTCTGCTCATTGCCGCCGAGATGCAGGAAGGCGCTCGGCTGAACGATTCCACCGTCAAGCAGCTCTGCTCCACCGATGACATCTTTGCGGAGAAAAAGTACAAAGACCCCTTCAGCTTTTCTCCCAGCCACAGCCTGGTGCTTTACACCAACCATCTTCCGAAGGTCAGTGCATCCGATGATGGCACCTGGCGTCGCCTGATCGTGATCCCGTTCAATGCCAAGATTGAGGGCAAGAGTGACATCAAGAACTACGGCGACTACCTGTATCAGAATGCCGCTGAGAGCATTCTTGCCTGGATCATCGAGGGTGCCAAAAAGGTTATCGACCTGGGCTACAAGTTCCCGGTTCCGGCTATCGTGCAGAAAGCCATCGATGA
>JBJDYI010000050.1:0-12226 GCA_051867165.1 Faecousia sp.
AGCTGACTGGAAGAAACACATCCACCGGCTAAGCCAGTGGATGTGTTTTTCTAAGTGTTATCCCCTTTTTTGTGGAACATCAAAAATATGATCCAGAATAGTACGCCTGCCAATGTGAGGGCACAGCCAAGGCCGGTATAAAATACGGCGATGAACACATCTGGCGCGAGCCCGGAAGAGCGGAGCCAGATTCCGCCGCCCATCATCACCGCCATGATGATATAGGCTTTCAAATCAAAGAAGTGCCAAACCGGGCGAAATTCTTCCTTGTAGCCTTTGATCCGCTTGTTGTGTTTGATGCTCATTTTGAAGAACATCAGCCCAAATGCACAGAATACAGCCATGGACAGCAGGATATGGATGATTTTGACCTGCGGGAGCTGCCTGTAAGAGAGAATGCCCAGCCTGGCGACATTGAACCCCGCAATCAGCCACACACATCCGGCAACTGCCAGCAGAGTCCGTTTTTTTACATGAAGAAAAGGGCGTTTTTGCATGATGTCGCCTCAGTTCTTTGCAATCTTCTTGAAGGACAGGAGCAGCAATATAAGTCCGACACCGGTCAAAATGTGGCCAACGCCCGCAATCCCGGAAATAGAAGCGTTGACAGCGGCAGAAAGAGGTGTTCCCAGCACCTGGAACACACCACGAACCAGCATCATAACTGCCGTCAGCGGGACGCCAATGTTATAGATCCAGAGAAATACCCGGAATGTTTTGACTTTTGCAAGGTCATTGTGGGCAGCATACAAGGCAACCACCAGAAAAACAAGCATTCCAAGTAGGAACAGGTGGGTATGTACCTTGCCCAGAGCTGTCATCCCGGTATAGCCATTGAACTTGGTGAACTCCCGGTAGAAAACGCCGCCCGCCATAGCGGCAATGGCATAAATAAAAGAAATGTTCAGATACTTTTTCATTGGTGGTTCTCCTTCTTCATGGCGTTAAATCCGATCAACACCGTCCAGACATAGGCACAGGTCTTCGGGATCATCAACATTCCCACAGCGGGGATCTGATCCGCAAACAGCACCACGGGGAGATAGCAGGCAAAGCTCAGCACCACTGTGAGCCACAGATGCCGGAAGGGTCTGTCCTGGCTTTCCCTGGCGCTTCGGAAGAACAACACAACAATCAGCGCGCCGAGGATGGCAAAGGGAATGTTGCGGTAAATCCCCCAGGAAAGAGGCGGCGCTGCACTGGTCCATGCATTCTGGGGCATCAGGCACAGAGCGATCCGCACCAGAGCCAGCGCCCATACGGCACCGGTCATTTCCTTTCGGCCGCCGACCTGATACCGGGAGCGCCATACATAATAGAGCAAAACATAGAACAGCGTCATGGTAACGGATGTGATCAGTTTGCCGATGCCCAGGGCCGCCGTGTAATTTTCCAGTCCCGTGGTGCACAGAGCGACCGCCCGGGGCACCAGATGGAACGCATCTCCGCAGCCCAGCGTCACCGCCATAATGCCGAACAGCAGGTATTGTTTTCGTCCCTTGCTGCCGCGAATCATCCGGACACCAAGGGTGATGACCGTCACCAGATATACAATGTCAAACAGCGTTTCAAAAATGGCCCGCATAGATCAATTCCTCCTGATATGTTCTTGGCAGAGTTCTTCTGAGCCGTAGATCACTCTGCGTATGATTTCCAGCAATACATGGCAGTCCGGCTGCCCCTGAACCAGCAGAATCAACAAGTGATCCAGCACAAAACCCACAAAGTCTTCCTTGGAAAAGGCCGGCGGGAAAGCATTTCCCGAGACAGTCGGATCGCTTTGCAGTACCTCCAGCATGCCGGCCTTCATGTGCGCAAAGGTGTGCTCCATGATGCTTTTGGCTTCATCCCGCTTGTCGCTGGCAATACTGATGGAATGACCCGTCAGAAAGCCCGGATACGCTTCCGCGCCTTTTACGATATGCGCAAATATCTCCGCCACATAGTCTGGAAAAGACACTCCGGTCACTTTCTGATGTACCCCATGAAAAATCTCTCTCCAGATGCTTTCCACGGTAGCCAGAACCAGCGCATCCTTATCCGCGTAATAGTTATACAGGGTTCCCAGTGCGATATGACATTCCTTGGAAACCGACCGCATATTCAGCGCTTTCATTCCTTTTTCAGCTACGATGCACCGGCATACCTGCATAATGGCTTCTTTTGATGTGATAACGGTATTCAAGCGGTATCCCCCCAAACTGAACACTGTTCATTTTAGCGCAATGATTCGAAATTGTCAAGGTGACAGCAATAAATCAAATTAACCTTCTGTTCCAGACCAAGTACCGGGCGAACCGGCGGACGAAACAAATCCTGGCAGCCCACGGCCAACTGCCCAGTATCTGCAGAGAATGCCCACGCAGCCATCATCGATATCGATGCCTACAAGCTGGCATCCCGGTTGTGGTGGTATCGATTGTCTGAACGATAGCCAGTCAATGAACGGTAGGATTAGCCAATGCCTGCTCAAAGCGCCTGGATGGAAGGTGTCGTCTCTCCCCGCAAGGCTGCATAGAAAAAAGTGGGAATGAAATCCGTTTTCGGACAAAATTCCAACATACAAAGTACGGAAGGTCGCTTTTCGCCAGTATTCTTCACTATAAAGTCACCGTTAAAAAAGTCCGATATACACTCAACAGGATGAAAGCATGGATCTGTAATAATATTATCAATATCGTTCCGCTCTTCTTGATAATGCTCATTAAAAGCTTCTTCTGAACTAAATAAATGAATATTTGTTCTATTAGATTTGCTCGAAATATAGATCTTTTCATAAAGCGCAGCTCATTAATGGTTGGATGTTCAAGCCACTGACTTTGCTATGATCACGAAATAGGACAATATAGAACTTGGTGACGCACCCGCACATAGATGATTCGTTTCAAATATCGAAAGCCTGCCGGGATAGAAAGTTGCGCAATCACGCGTAAAAAGCAGCACGCCTATTTCCCACTGGGGACAGGTGCGCTGTTTTTGACGGAAGCTTCCAGAACAGCCAACACACCATATAATGTCCGTTCAATGGCGTTGTTTGTGGGGCTCCATCTATGTACTATACAGCAGATACTGCAGGTCGAAAAAAAGCTTGCTTTTTTTGGACTTATGACTTATTATGTTATATAACAAGTTTATGGGGGGCGTGTAATATGTTTGAATCTTTTAATCAAGGCATCCATCGGCTGGGTACTGGGTGTATTAAGTGGGATTTTCGGGAGCAGGAATTCGGAAATGCCGATGTAATCCCATTCTCTATTGCCGATGCCGACTATCCATCTTGTCCTGAAATACAACAAGTTCTGGTGGAGCACATTCAAAAGAATGTGCTTGGCTATACCGATCTTGACAGCAGCTATCTAGATGCGGTGCAGCGCTGGTGCCGGGAGCACCATGATTGGCAAGTGGAGGCGGATTGGATCACTTCCACAGCCGGTGTCGTACCGGCTGTCAGCGCAGCCATAGCAGCTTTTCTCCCGGCCGGTGCACAAATCATCACGCAAACGCCGCTCTATGATCCCTTTGAGTCCGTCATTGCAGCCAATCACTGTGTCTGCATCCACAATCCGTTGATGCGAGACAAAGATGGACGCTACACCATGGATTTTGAGCATCTGGAGCAATGTATGCGCGGCGGTGCCTCCATGATGATCCTGTGCAACCCCCACAATCCGGTGGGACGGGTCTGGAGCAGGCAGGAGCTGTCCTCTGTTCTGGAGCTTTGCCGCACCTATGGGGTCATCCTGGTGAGCGATGAGATCCACTGGGACATCATTATGCCCGGATATCACCACACCACCATTGGCAAGCTGGTTACAGATGAGGACAATGTTATCATCTGTACTGCCCCCAGCAAGACCTTCAATATCGCGGGACTACAGACCTCCAACATCATCATCCCCAAACCAGCCCTTCGTGCCCGGTTCCAGAACTGGCTTTTCTCCCGCTATCTGTTCGGAGCCAATGTACTGGGCCTGAAGGCCTGTGCCGCCGCCTATACCTACGGAGATGCATGGGCTGACGAGCAGAACCGGTTCCTGAGCCAAAATGCCGCGCTTGTCTATGGGTACATGGGCCAGCACATTCCCCAGGCCGTGGTAACGCCGCTGGAAGGTACTTATCTCATGTGGCTGGACCTGTCTTTCCTGGGCCGCACCTCGGAGGAACTGGTTCGAGAGATTGCCCGGCAGGGTGCCGGTGTGAACAGCGGCAAGCACTATGGGCCGCAGTGCGACGGATTTATCCGACTCAACATCGCATGTCCGCAAAGGCAGCTGGAACAGGGACTTGACTGCATCCGGCGTGCCGTCCTTTCGCTCTCCGCAGAGGAGGCAGGTACCGGGCAGACGGGAAAGGAGCCGCAGAAGGTATGACAGGAAAACGATACTATCCCTGGCTTCTGGTAGGCCTGTTCTCGCTGATGGGCCTGAGTTTTCCTGCCGCTGTGACCCAGTTCAGCATGGTGGCTCAGGAACTGGCCGATGTGATGCAGGTGTCGAAGCAGACCGTTCTTGTGGCAGACACCATGCGGGCAACCTGCCTTGTAGCCGGTATGTTCGCCTCCGGCCCGGTATATCGCCGTCTGGGGCTGAGGAAGACCATTTGTCTGGGTGTCTGCTTTCAGGTGGGTTCCCAGTTTCTGGTGCCCCTTGCCGTGAGCACAGGACTCCTGCCCCTCTTTTTCCTGTTCAAGGCGATGCAGGGGCTGAACGCTGTGGCCTTTCCCCTCTACATTGCGGCAATCACCCAGTGGATCGAGCCGCGGTCCTGCGGGCTGGCCACAGCTATCTTCAACGGCAGTTTCTCGGCAGGGGCGGGCGTTGGCGCATGGGTCGTTGGGAAGATCGTCCCCACCTTTGGATGGCGCGCCTCTTTCTATCTGGTGGGTGGTATCTGTCTGGCCTTTGCGCTTCCCGTCCTGCTGATCGTCCGTGAAAACCCTGCCTACGCTGTCCCAACAACCCAAGAGAACCCCAGACAGTCTGGCAGCTACGGCCCGATCCTGCGTCAGGCGGTCACCTGGATGCTGGTCATTACGCTGGTGGCAAACACTTGGGTCACCCAGGCCGTTACGGTGGATCTTTCCGTTTACTCTCAGGATATGGGATATGACTATAACCAGGCCGGAACCCTGATGCTGCTCATCAGTATCATCACGGTCATTTCCTCCATTCTGGGCGGCGCCGTATCCGATTTCTTTGCCAGCCGTTCCCATAAGCCCGTCCGGGTACGCAGCATCGTGCTGCTGCTGGGATATGTGCTCAGCGCCGCGGCAGCAGCGCTCCTGCCCTTTGTTGCCGGGAGAAGCATCCATCTGCTGACACTGGCATCCTGCGCCATGATGTTCGGCGCCTCGTGGAGTGCAGGCGTGTTTTGGGCGCTGCCCCGGGAGATTTATTCCCCTCAGGATCTGGTTGCTGCCACCGCCTTCTGCTCCGGGGCTTCCAATGTGCCCAACCCCATTGCACCAGCGGTAGTTGGTGTCCTTCTGGGGACGCAGGGCCATTGGACAGCCGGCTGGCTCACCTGCTGCGCAGTATCCGTTTTCAGCGTCCTTGCGGCGCTCTGCATCGGTTTCCAGCAGAACACGGAAGCATCCAGATACGATCAAAGCGTTTAACCGCACAATCGCATCGAATCATGGAAATTCCACTTTACTGGTCACTGTATATCTGTTATGATATGTTTAAATTCATGAGATACGAGGTGCCTTATGTCCAGACCAAAATCCGGCAGCACGCTCTATGAGCGTGTCGTCAAAGAGCTTAAGAGCCAGATCTTATCCGGCGTATATCCCAAAGGTGCGGCGCTCCCTCCAGAGAAGGATCTGATTGATGCCATGGGGGTGAGCCGGATTACCATCCGAAAGGCTCTGGGCATTTTGGCGGACATGGGGCTCATCCAGACCAGTCAAGGGCGGAAAAGCATCGTTATCTTTGACGCGGAGCGTCTGGCGGATGACCAAAGCCTGTCGCAGCACGCCCAGGAGTATGTGCGCAATTTCCGCGCGGTGCAGCAGATCCGCCTGATGATAGAGCCGGAGATCGCCAGGGAGGTGGCCCTTATGGCCACCAGCGAGGAGATCGCCCGCCTGGAAGACAGTCTTTCTGGCCGGCAAAAAGCACAGGGAGGGGAGCCACCTGCGGATTTCCATCGCACCATGATCATGCTCCTGAACAATGAAGAGCTGCTGCACATCTATGACAATCTTTTGATTCTGGAGGAGGGCAGCGCACCTGCCGGGATTACCTCTCCGGACAGGCAGGAGGCCATCTCCGCCCGGATGGAGGAGCAGCACCATCGGATTCTCAACGCTATCCGCAGCCATGACGGGGAATTTGCCTATTTCTATATGAAAGAGCATATGCGGTTCGTTGCAGAGATTTATGAGAAGCATTTCACCTATCTGTTCTGACCCGATTTCAACACTGCGCCCACAAGTTTTGTGGGCGCAGTTCTTTTTAGATAATTGTTATATAACATAACATGATCATTTGTAAAATACGCCGAATATTTCAATTTTAAGGAAATATATCCACTTTATCCTTGCATCTTGTCTCTTAATATGTTATACTCCATAACAGGTTGGCAAGAAGCCAAATAAAAAGGAGGAAGAAATATGAGTCAAGTCGTATCGAATGTCACCAAAGTCCTATGGCCATTCGCGTGCATCCTGCTGGGGTTCGTGTGTGTGCAGGCTCTGCTGTTCATGCGCCACGCATTGAAGTTCAACAAGAAGTACAACCTCTACACCTCGCAGGAGCTGCGGGAGATTGCCAAAATCAGCTCTGTAGCCACCATCGGCCCGTCTCTGTCTGTGGTGGTCGTGGTCATCGCCATGATCAATCTGGTTGGCCCGGCCGTTACCTGGATGCGCACCGGCGTGATCGGTGCCGCGGACTATGAGCTGTGGCTGGCAAATGTGGTGACCGATGCTCTGGGCGTCACCCTCGGCGGCGACGGATTTACGGAAGCGGTCTTTGTCTGCTGTATCTTCGGCATGATTCTGGGCAGCGCGCCTTATATGCTGAACCTCATCATCTCGCTCAAGCCCATGGATACGCTGGCAACGAAGCAGTCCAAGAAGGAGCGCTCCTTCCTGCCGATTCTGGGTATGACCGCTGAGCTGGGCTTCATGGGATATTGGGGCCTGAACACGGCTACAAAAAGCCTGCCCAACACCGCTGGTATCATCGCCGGCCTGTTTACCTCTCTGGCCATCTCCCGTTTTATCCAGAAGACCGGTAAAGAAAAGCTGGGCGACTGGGTTCTGGGCATTTCCCTCGTCGGCGGTATGGTAGCTGCCACCATCGTAGACAGTCTTGTCAAGTAAAAAGGAGGAGGACACATCATGAAGGAAAACGATAGCAAGGTCCAGAATGCATCCGTCGAAGAAGCGATTCAGGCAGAGTTTGCAGGCCCCTACACCAAGCGCGTCCATCTTATTGGGCGTGCCACGATGATCATTGCCCTGATTCTCAGCTTCCTCCCGGTGGTCTATATGTACTTTGTTCTGGGCTGGCGGGTACCGGGCCGGTATTATATCACCGTAGCTGCCACACTCTTTGCCCTGTGCATTGGTATGTGGATCACCGAGCCGCTGATTTACTATCCCATGCTGGGTGCCGCTGGAACCTATATGGCCTATCTGTCAGGCAACACTAAGAATGTGCGGCTGCCAGTGCAGCGCTCCGTTCTCAAGCGCTTCGGCGTCAATCCCAATACGCCCCGGGGCCAGGTTCTCAGCGCCTACTGCATTGGCTTCTCCGTGTTTGTCAATTTGGCAATCCTGACCGTGGTGGTCTTTACCGGCACCTTCTTTGTGCCCTATCTGCCCCAGGTGGTGCTCACCGGACTCAGCTATGTGATTCCCGCCCTGATTGGTACGCTGCTCTCCTTCCGTATTGAGGAGTCCGGCTGGAAGAAGACCCTGATCTGGGCCATCCCCGCGTTTATCATCTGGTTCGTTGTCCGCTCTGCCGGAATTGAGTGGCTGAGCGACATCGGCGAGGCAATTTCTATTGCGGTCACCATCCTTCTGGGCTATCTTTACTTCCGTTCCGGCCGTGGCAAGGCTGCCGAGTAACCTGACCGGAATCCCACCACGGCAGAACAGAAAACCTTCCAGTCAGTGGATTGCTGATGGACCATTCAAAATTAAGTAAGGAGGCGCCATATGGCGGAGAAAAAGCTGCTGCAGGATATTGATCAATATATTGAGGCTGAGCTGCCTCAGATGCTGGAGCATCTGAGAGAAATGATCGAAATCGAGAGCACGGAAGGCACGCCCGCCCCCGGCGCTCCCTATGGCGCCGCGGTGCGCAGAGCGCTGGATCAGGCCCTCTCTATCGCCTCCAGTCTGGGCTTTGAAACGGACGACGGCGAAGGGTATGTGGGCTATGCCCATATGGCCGGTCATGGCGGGCTTCCCGGATATCTGGCCACGATTTCTCATGTTGATGTCATGCCTGCCGGAGATGGATGGCATTTCCCTCCCTTCCGCCTGACGGAAAAAGACGGTTGGCTCATCGGACGCGGCACGGACGACGATAAAAATGCGGTAATCATCACCTTGTATGCCGCAAAGTATATCAAAGATCGCATGGGCCTTCGTCACGATCTGCGTATTCTTTTCGGCTGCAACGAGGAGCACGCCATGCTGGATATTCCGGTGTACCTGTCCAAAAACGAAGAACCTCTTTTCTGCCTGACGCCGGATGTATTCTTTCCTGCCTGCAACGGAGAAAAGGGTATCTACAGTGCGGAGCTGATCAGCCCGCCGCTGGACGGCCGTATCCTGGCTCTGGATGCCGGCATCGCATCCAACGCCGTACCGGGAACCGCTACGGCTCTGGTTCAAAGCGAAACGCCTCTGCTGTCCAGAAGGATGCTCTCTCTGGCATCTGGCAAAGCAGAGGATGCCGTCGGGACGGTGAAAGCGGAAAAAACCGCGGAGGGGTATCGTCTGACTGCCACGGGAAAGGGCGGCCATGCATCGGAGCCCCAAGGGAGCATCAACGCCATCGGCCTGCTGGTGGACTATCTGTTGGAGGAAAACATCCCATCTGATGGGGAGCGTCCTTTCTTCGATCTGCTCAAAAAGCTTTACACCGGATACAACGGTGCAGCCCTTGGCATTGACTGCGAGGACAGTATTTTCGGGGCGCTGACCTGTGTGGGCGGTACACTCCATCTGAAGGATGGAAGGCTGGTACAGAGCATTGACTGTCGGTTCCCCATGTGTACCAATTGGAAAGCCATTGACCAGAAGCTGCGATTCCACACGGAGGATGCCGGCGCATCCCTTCAGGTGGACAAGGCATCGGATCCGTTCTATATTCCTCTGGATGACAAGGGGCTGCAGACCTGTGTCCGGGTATCCAACGAGCTTCTGGGCCGCGACGAAAAGCCCACCGTGATCGGCGGTACCACCTACGCACGCCGGTTCCGGCACGCGATTGGATTCGGATTGGATGACATGACGGAAGATTTGCCGGATTACGTCGGTATGCTCCATGGTCCTGACGAAGGATTCAGCATCAGGCAGTTCAAAGTCGCTCTGAAAACATATATCTTAGCACTTCTGGAACTGGACCAATTGGATTTCTGAAATATGGAATAGCGGTACATTGCCCATCGTACTGAGCAGCAAAATAACTTGTGGATAAAAGCAGCACGCCTGTTTCCCAATCGGGACAGGCGTGCTGTTTTCTTTCTGTAGTTATCTCACCTGTTTTGAAGAAGGCATAACCGTCAAACTAATAACATTATTCGAATTATGTCGCAAAACAGAATTTCAAAACAGGAATTTTGTTTCAATTCGATTGATAATTATCCTGAATCACGGTAGCCTGCTGAATTAATGAGATGATTTGGAATCAGGACATCACGGATTACATCAAATTGCAATTTGGGAGCAGCGAGAAACAACGAAGGCTTCCGTGCGACCGGGCAATCGCTATTTTGCATCAACAATCATCTGGGTAACGCCCTGATCGTTCATGTAGATTGCCTGATAGCAGTCATCATCCTGCCACCAGAACAACTCTACCTTCCAAATGCCAGCTTCTTTGTCCCGATAGACAGCCATCTGATAGTAGGGTGTCGCAATGTCCGTGCCCCGGTTAGGAAGGGTACATTCCTTGTCTGCCAGGGTGATGGCATCGTTGACGTTGGAAACGGATTTTGCAGCTGTGTTCTTGAAGCCGCGGGTCCGTGCATCCGTGTATTTCGCCTGATCCTCTGCATAGGAGAAGGGAATGGGGGTGGAAACATCCTGCCGCCGGATGATATCTTTGATTTCCGTCGCAGAAGTGTCAAATACCACCATTTCCTCGCAGGTGACCTTCTCGCTCTGGGCGCAGTTCCGCTTGGGCAGATAGGAAGCAACCATACCCTTCAGGTTTCCGCTGTCGTCAAAGGTGAGACTGATTTCAGAATACTGGTACCGGGTATCAAAATCATAGGTTTCCAGAATGTGGATGGTATTTCCGTCCTGAACCACTTCCTCCACTTTGGCATCATACCACTGGAATCCAAAGGTCCACATATCCAGATTGGAACCGTTCATATATCCTTCCGCACTAAGCCACCAGCTACTGAGTGGGGAGACAACTGGGTCTCCGCTCCATTCAAGACCATAGTATTTTCCATCCCGCCACAAGCTGCCGCTGGCATTTTTTATTTCTGACATTTCTCTGCGCGGGGGATAGCTGAAAACATCTATATAGTCATTCCCCTGTTTCCAAATCTCTTCCTGACGGTAGTAATCCATATCCGGGTGATCTGCCATCCAGTCGAAGATGTACAGATGATAGCTGTCTTGCTTTTGCAAAGCATCCAGTGCCTGCTTGCATTTACTCAGCAGTGCGTCCTGATTGGGGTCATACAACCGGAACTTGGCATAGCAGTGCTGGGTTTCACTTTCGCCGGAGGGCATGGTTACCGTATGGTAGCGTCCCAAACGGTAGAATCCGTAATCCAGCGTGCCGTAGCTGTCTGCCCAGTTGACGCTGAGCCGGTCCGTAGTTGTCCATGAGACATGAATCTGCTTGGCGGGGGCGTTGGTAACTTCGGCCTTGGGCGTCACCATGGTCCATTTCCCATCCACCAGCTTTTCAATCCAGAAGCCTTCCTCAGCGGTCAAAGACTGGTGATCGTCCCCGGACTCGCAGTAAACCAGCGTTAATCCGGTGGCAGTGGCGTTCTCCGCACCCAAAGCGAACTGCCAGCTTTTATTAAAGTATTGCCAGCGCATCTGTCCGGAACCCAGCATGAAATCCCTGTCGTACTCGGTATAGTTGCTGGGGATTTTGCCGTTTTCGTATTCTTCCGGGGTCATTGCCCGCTCGGCGGCATTTTCAAACCGCCGCTGTACTTCGCCTTCTTCCGCGGGGTAGCTGCCAATGGACAAGGTATCGCCGTAATTGGTCTTCAAGCCCTTTACACTGCCACCGGTAAAGGTGCCGTCACCGGAAAAACTGAAAGTGAAAGTGAACAGATCATTGTCCCGAACACCATAGAATTTTATCTGGCTATAAGAGTAACCGTCCGTAGTTGTCGTGGTGCTTTCTGAGAAATCGTCTACTTCATCCATATTGTCCCACTGAAACCATTGCCGATACTCGTCTATGGGATCGTCAACAGGATCACAGGCAATCCACAGGTCATTTTTGCTCTCGTAATGAACACCGTCCAAAATGAGATGCTTTTCCTCCGAGTATCCGTTCCGATCATCCACAATATACCACATCCGATCATCGCCCCGCATAAAATAGCTGCACTGCCACGGAACGGAGTGGTCGTTTTCATTGTTGGCAAGGAACATGATAGCACTTTCCTGCGCATTCAGCATGGAATCCAGTCCGTCCCGAATGCGCTGCTGCATTTGCTCCTCTTGGGATAGGATTCTCTGCTCTTTTTGTTCCTCCGTCAGAGGTGCTGTGGTTTCAGTGGGCTCCGTTTCTACTGCGGCGGGGGCTTTTTCCACCGGATTCGTCATCAAACACACCACCACAAACAGGATGGCCACCACGCCCAGAAGGCTGATCCAGAAGCTGGGGCGGCGGTAATTCAGCACGGTCTTAATCCGCTCCTTCACGCTGACCTCCCCGAAGGCCACGGGGCAGGCGGCAAAGTGGGCGCGGTTGGTGGAGCAGCTTAACAAGGCTGCCGAGTAGCTCTTGCGCTCCTCCAGATCCATGAACTGCACCACCCGCTCGTCGCAGGC
>JBJDYI010000051.1:0-12135 GCA_051867165.1 Faecousia sp.
AACAACCCCTTTCAGCCACCCACGGTCGCCAAAGGTATAACACACTAGACCTTGCAAGCAAGATCGTGTGCCACGAAACCGCCGGTTTCATTGGATTCTTCCTGCCACGGAGGGCGCTGCCCTCCATTGGATGCCTCCCGCCAAGGCAGCTCTGCCGCCTTTGGAAACCACTGCCAAGGGAACGCTGCCGCCTTTGGAAACCACTGCCAAAGGGTACTCTGTCCCCTTTGGATTCCCCAGCCAACAGGGCGCTCCTCGCCCCTATTGGAAACCCAGGGCCAAAGGAATTGCCATCCCTTTGGAATCCCAGCCCGTTTTGAAATGAGTACCCACAAATGGGAAGTGGTTTGTGGACACTCATTTCAAAACGTCAATAATGCAAAATCCCCAAGACATCATCCAATAAGAAGATGAAAGTCCTGGGGATATTATGTGTTGTACGTTTGGGAGATTTCCCGCTTTCATCATATATCCGGGGAATTGCTGGAATCAAGTTCCCCAAGAAGGATCTTTTCTTTCTTGCAAAAAATGTTATCATAAGTAAACTATTCAGTGTTTTTAAGGGACTTGGATTTTCGGGAACCCGAAAGTACATCGAACGAATAATAGACTTTTTGAAAACAGTGTGCTATACTTACAGCAGAAGAAGCTTTTAAGGAGTTGACGAAAAAAGGGCTGTTATCCTGAAAAATACTTGGTTTAGCCTGACGGATATACTTGGTGCGGATATGATCACAACCGCCACCTTGGTGAACGCCTTCCAGCCAGATCAGGCTTTTGAAAACCGTGACGGCTCTTTCATCTACGTGGATCAGGATTTTAGTGGAGTTCACCGTGGCAAGCATACGGTCATTGATCCTTTTGAAACGTTCAGTCTCCCCATCTGTCTGGTATAAAATACATTAATCATAATAATGAAAAGTGAAGGAACGAAGTAATTATGAAGGTAGAATTTCTAAACAATGAAAAACTGTCCCACCTTGACTGTGGTAGCTTTTCTGTGCCCTTTTTGGCGGAGCGTTACGGTTTTTATGTGGAACAGGACGGAGAACAGAAAGATGTAGAACTGCTGCCCACAGAGGATGGCTTTGCAGGGAAACTGGAAGAACTGCATTTTTTCCTTTCTTATCTCCAGAAACAGGATCACCTGGAGCTGTGCATAAAGGTGGAAAACAGGGGCGAGGCGAATGTGGAGAGAATTGGCTTTCGTACTGGTGTGGATTCTTATATGGAAAGCTATCCTCAGTGGAATGATAAATTCTTCCCAACCCTGCTCCGCTGCGAGAAGACCCATTTGTGGGGTTACTATATGAATACCGCGGAAAATGCGCTGGCCATTGCCACCGAAGGACCGGTGGCTTCCTACGATATCCGATATAATATGCTGTCGGAAGAGGAGTGTGGACACAGAATTCTGGGTACGGATATCCTGTTTTTCCAGGACACGGTGCTTCCTGCCAGACATCCTCAGAATCTGAAAAAACTGAAGAAAGGCAGTGTATATACCAACAAGATTTATTTCATCCCTGTGGAAAAAAAGTGCGATATCAAGGCGGCCATCAGCAGGGTTGCAGATGTTCCTGTGGTGGACGCAGACAAATATACGCTGGAGCCCGGAGAAGACCTGAAAACAACAGTTTTGTACGAGGGAAATGCCACGCAGACCCTGATCTTGCCGGATGGTTCCATTTTGGACAGGACCGATGGGCCGCTTACCGACTTTGGTCTCTACCGGCTGTCAGTGAAAGCGGATAATGGAAAAGAGTGTGAAGCCGTTTTCTATGTAAGAAAAAGCTGGGATCACTATCTGAAGGCAGCCGCGCGCAACGCCCTGTCCAAGCCACCCAAGGCAACAACCCATACAGAGAGCTTCTATGGATTCTTCTCATGCTTCTTGGACTATAAGCATACTCACGATGAAACTATCGGCTCCAAAGCCTATGAAGCTTTTGAAGAAACCATGCCCTATATGTTCGACTTTGATAAATGCGAACCTATTGTCATCCCTAATCGTATCCAAAACACATCCTGTATGGTGAGCCTTTTGGTGGACATGTACGAGGCAGATCCTCTGCATCAGATCTGTTATCTGGAGCGGGCTTCCCGGTTAGGCGATTTCCTAATGAGGACACAGGATACTTCAGGTGCCTACCGAAACGGAGCAACGCATTACACTTGTGTAGTCTACATTGCCAAATCCATGCTGGAACTGGTACAGGCTGAGCAGGCGCAAGGGTCAGAGGAGTGGAATGAAAGAGCAAAGAGGCATTTTGATTCCGCAAAAAGGGCAGTGGATGAGCTGGTGGCCAATTTGGACAACATCGAAACAGAAGGGGAGATGACATTGGAGGACGGCATGCTTGCCTGTTCTGCACTACAGATTGGCATGCTTGCCCTGATGCTTCCGGAGGAAGAAAGAATGCCCTACATTGCCGCTACGGAATATATGATGAAGTTACATTCCTGTCTGGAGCAACAGTTGATTCCGGACTGCAGAATGAACGGCGGCTCTCTGCGCTACTGGGAATCCCAGTATGATGTGATGATTCGGGCCAACATGATGAACAGTCCCCATGGCTGGACAGGCTGGACAGGCTATGCCTACTATTATCTGTATCTGCTTACAGGGAAGAAATCCTATCTGCTGAATCTAATGAATCTCATGGGCAGCTGCGTTCAGCTGATCGACGATAACGACAACCTGCGCTGGGCCTTCTGTGGCCAGCCCTATATCCGTGCACTGACATTTGTGCCGGATCCGGAAAAAGAGGTTACGGACGGTTACTCTTTTGTAGATACCGAAGAGAAAGCTTACAGAGGAAAATATGAGGTGCGGGAATTAACCGAGCAGTATGTTGACATGATCTCTGGCTGGTATCGCACCGGCGCACAGAAAGTGACCGGTGGCTATGAATTCTGCCCATTGATCTACGAGAACGGCAGATCTGTGGATGTAGATAACCAAGGTGGCTGCTGCGACAATGATGTTCATGAGATCTTTAAGTGTATGGAAGAAACCGTTTTGAAGAAAGCATTTCTATATGAAGATGAGGATGGATTGTTCCTGAGCTTTGGATGTAAGGTCAAAATCAGCGAGGGGAAACTCATTATTGAGCCAGCCAGCGGCACAGAAACGCTGTCCTACAATCTGAGAAACAGTTATTACACGAATCTCTCAGTAAACAGTCTTCAGGGCTTCGGAATGATCTCCATTCCTTCCTGTTAAAGAGCATTCGAAGAAGGTTGCTTCAAAATGGAGATGACCGAAATTCAGTAGGTTGTTTCAGAAATGACCCAATTGACAATATGGCGCAGTAGAAGTATTTCTTCTGCGCCTTTTGTTATGGCCGGGTATCCTATGGAAGGCTTCTTCAAAGGCACCTAGTGTAAAGCGGAATACGACGAGGATGAGGAGTAACGCCGCTGCGGCGGGTTTGATATACCTTTAGCTCCCCCCTGGTGATGCAGCTCCATTCCAATGCTCCGCTTCGCTATAAACAAGAAGCCCCTTGAAGAGGAGGACAAAGCCCGCCAATCGTCACAAATCGGCGGGCTTTGTCAGCTGCTTCTACTGACTGCCTTTGTCTTCATACAGCTGCACAGTGTTGAAGTTAAAAAAGTGGGGAATGGGCTGAGATTTTCCCGTCAGCTTCTCCTGGACATCGTGCCACAGAATCCCAACGGTGGTATCGCACTCCCGAATATCCTCCAGCTCCAGCCCGCCGTCCGCTTCCAGTTCCTCCATGGCATCTGCGTCCTTGCCCAGCTCGTGAAGGGCCCGGGCCTTGTAAAAGCGTACCCGGCTGTTGCGCTGTATGCTTTCCGGCATCTGCCCGATCTGCCTTAATATGGCGTTCCACGCCCCGCAGGCGGCATAAAGCTCTAAGCCCGCCTTCACATAGCCCAGATCCGTACCCACAAAGCCCTGCCGCAGCTGGGCGCAGGCAGCCTTTGGTTTCCCATCCCGGAGGGCATAGACCGCCGCCGTGTAGCGGACACAGGGTGCAGGCCACAGCTTGATTGCCCGGGCAATGGCCCTTTTCGCCAAATCCTCCCTGCCTCCTTCGTTTTCCAGAAGGGACAGACAGTACCAGCCGAAGCCATTTTGAGGCTCCCGCTTCACCGCTTCCCGGATCTCCTTCAGCCACAGCGCCCCCGTCAGGTCATACGCTGGGCTTTCCTCCGGCTGGGGCAGCACACCGGTGCGCAGAAATTCCCGCCAGGGTTCCTGCCTGGTATCCTCACTGGCAAAATCCAGATGGGGGCGCAGAGGCGGCAGACCATGACGCT
Source organism: Faecousia sp. (assembly GCA_051867165.1). Taxonomy (GTDB): domain Bacteria; phylum Bacillota; class Clostridia; order Oscillospirales; family Oscillospiraceae; genus Faecousia. The sequence goes on from JBJDYI010000051.1 coordinate 4,291, forward strand.
GGCGGAGCAGGCTTTCCAGTGCAGCGTCTCCACTTCCGGAAATCATCCGTTCCGATTTTTCCCGCAGGATCTCATGACCAAAGCGCTCCGCCTCAGAAATTGCGTCAGAGCACACCACATGCCGGCTCACCCCACGACAGGCTTCCTCAAAGGGCAACTCCAGGGCTCTTTCCTCCAGCTCCAGAGGCTCGTACCGCTCACTCCACTCCCATGTGGTGTTTGGCGCCATGGGGATGCAGCCATACTGGGTCTTGCCAAGCCCCGCCTGGATTTCCAGATATGGTCCGGCATTTTTCGTCAAAAATTCCTGCCAGCGCTGGGCACCATCCGTATAGCCCCAAGTGAACAGCTTCCGGCTTTGCAGCCGCCGACTGGAGGTGTGCAGCAGACCCCTGCCCCGGGCATCCACATTGGCGATCCATCGGGGCGCGTCTGCGTCCAGGCAGAAGAAATAGTCCCGCTGGGTGGGGATGTCCTCATAGTGGGAGATATTCAGCCCCGGCTCCGGCTGGGGGATGTCCACCTTCACCACAGCGCTGCCTCGATGGCTGTATGCCTTTCCCGCCGGAACCAGCAGCCGCCCGCCTGGATAGACCGGGGAGGCGATGTTGCTCCACCAGTACATGGGAAGCACATCTCTTGTCTGGTTGGCAATGCTCATATGGCAGTTCAGAGCAGGCATCTTGCTGTCCAGCCAGAAATCCATCTGGTAGACCACACCACGGATCCGCTCATAGGCGTACATCCGCAGCACCTGCGTATGATCCTTTTCCAGCCGGGCGGCAAAGATCCGATCCATGGTAAAGGGAGTATGCCCGATGACACCGCAGTTCCACTCCACGCCGCCGGAAAACCAGGCGTTGCGCACCGCCAGATTGGAGGCACGCAGACAGTCGTTGGTATACAGCAGGTCTCTGCCATGAACCTTATCGTATAGCCGCCACAGCCGCCCGCCGTATCCCGGCAGGAACTCCGCCCGCAAAAACTGGTTTTCCAGCACGGCGGCATCCACCTGCCGATCAGCCAGCGCCCGGACATACTGATCCTGCCTGCGGTAGGGATAGCCATTGTCCCGCTGACCATAGGCTTCGTAAATTTCATCGTCCTCATCCAGCCGAAATTCCGTCCGGTTTTGAACGTTGAAGTCTCCCATAATGTCCGGCAGGCAGCTTTCCCCGCCCAACTGGGCGCAGGGAATCGCTATTTTTGTAAAAGTCAAGCTTTCCATCATACGCCACCTCGTTTTATATTTCCTCTTCTGCCGTCAGCATCAGAACCCATTCCGAGCCAGGGAAGGCAGATCCTCATGGCAGACGCACCCGTGTTTAGATTTGATACCACCGGATCTCGTTGGCGTCCAGATGCAGCGGGAAGCTGCTGCCGTCCCCCCGGTAAATGGTGGTGTCTTGCGGCTCGTAGGTGTTGTTGACCACACAGGATTTGCCGTTTTTCACATAGGCGTGAACTTCCACGTTAAAATTCTCCGAGAACCAAGTGTGCAGATTCTCTTCCCCGTGGGCGCTCCACAGAATAGAGCGGTAGAGAATGCGGCTGTTTTCGAAGCTGTAGGGAAGACCGCTGAGGTACACCGTCCTGCCCTGTCCAAATTCGTGGACAGCCATCTGTACCTCTTTGTCCCGCTGCACCAGGATCTCCGTACCCTCGTAAGCGTAGATGTTCTTCTTGCCCTCGCCGAAGTCCACCGGCTTGGTGCAGTCCTCCAGAATAAAGTGATCCGGATGCTCCTCCCAGTTGTACTTATCGTAGTTTAAGGTAAAGCCCGTCTCTTTTTCCACGCCCATAGCCGTGGCAAGCTGGAAATAGTGACCCTGATATTGGTGTCCCCCAGGCTCTCCTACGCCGATGAAACCGCCGCCGTTCCAGATGAAGCGCCGAATGGCGGACACAATGTCCCCATCCTCCCACACAGCGCCGCCGGTATGGGCGGTGTCGCCGTCGCCTACGTTGATGATCACGTCAATGCCGTCCAGAATATGGGCATCCGCCTTAATATCGTCAAAGCTGATAAAACGCACATCAAAGGGGGCGCCGGACAGAGCCTCAATGATCCCGGCGTAGCTGTAGTTCTGCTTCTGATAAAGGGCATGGTGCACCATGTGGCAGCCCCAGGAGCGCATCTTACCCCAGCTATTGAGCACCGCCACGGTCTTGAAGCAGAAGGGGGTGGTGCCCTTGGCATTTTCGTACAGCTCCCGGAACTCCTTGCAGACGCTTTCAATATAGTCCACAAACTCCGGGAAGTCCAGCGCCAGCTTCAGGTATCCGCCGTAGCCGATGCGATCCACCGGCTTGCGCAAAATGGCCCGCCGGGCAGTGACCCAGTTCTCCTTGGCTTCTCCCACAGGGTCCCCGCCTTCGTGGAAGGTATCGGGGAAGAAATAGGGCAGGAACCGGCCTTCGGTGTATTTAACTCCGGGAATGTCAGAGATCAGCCGCAAAGTAGAGCCGTTGCCCACGCTGCCCACCACCGCGTCCAAACCGATGGACGCAAACTCCGGCATAAAGGGCTCTGTGCCGATCCAGTGGTCACCCAGGAACATCATGGCTTCACAGCCCATTTCATGGGTGATGTCCACCATTTCCTTCGCCAGCTTCGCCACCTCCCGGCGCTGGAAGGCTTGGAAGTCCTTAAATTCCTTGCTGGGCACACGGTACTGGTTATTATAGTAGCCCTGATCGATAATATACTCCGGGCGGAAAGGGTAGCCCACTTCCTTCTCGAACTGCTCCAGGATATAGGGGCTCACCGACGCGGAATAGCCGTACCAGTCCACGTATTTTTCCCGCTTCAGCTCGTCAAACACCAGGGTAAACTGGTGGAAGAAAGTGGTGTAGCGGATAACGTTCACATAGGGATGCTCCTGAATGAATTTGCGCAGCCGCTCCATGGTAAATGCGTGGGTTTTGGGCTGACGCACATCGAAGGTGATCTGATGCTCAAAATCCTTCCAGTCGTTCACCACAGCGTTGTACATGTGCACCGGATCCCAGATCAGGTACGCCAGAAAGCTAACGGTGTACTCATGAAATGCCTGAGGCGCTTCCATCACCACACAGCCGGTTTCTTCCTCATAGCGCCAGTCCTCAGGGGACACCACATTTCCGGTGGTTCTGTCCACCACCTCCCACCAGCGCTTACAGTCGTCCCGGGTGTTGACCTGCATCAGCTCCGGGCTGATGCCCTTCATGAGGGGGATGGCCAGCGCCCCGCCGGTGGCAGTATGGAAGCCCGTCATAATGTAGCACTGCTGTACCTCGTCAGGGTTAGCCTTTGCCCAGGCATTGTCCTTCCGGGTGGTATAGTAGGTGGAGTAGATTTTTGCGCCTGTTTCCGTCAGCTTCGCCGGAAATTCGGTGCCGTCGCAGTCACGGATGGCGTCCGCACCCCAGCGGTGCAGAATGTCAATGGTTTCCGGCACGATGTCCAGGTTCGTGGGAATGGTGACTCGGCCGGTTCTTTTTTGCACGTCCATTGTATGCTCCTTTTCTTGCATAGCGTTATTTCGTGATTCGATTCAATCATCTGCCCAAATGGGATTGTGGTTTGGATCATCCCTTTACGCCGCCGCCTGTAACACCAGCAATGATCTTCTCGGACATGAAGATATACAGCAGGAAGGTAGGCATGAACACAATCACAACTGCGGCGAACAATCCACCGTAGTTTCCGGTATACTTCATGGCATTGACGATATTCAGCAGGCCGATGCCCACGGGCGCATATTTCTCAGAGCTTGCGAAGATCATGGCCAGGAAGAATTCGTTCCACACATTCAGGAAATTGAAAATGGTGACGGTGATCAAGGCCGGCTGAATTAGCGGGAACATGATCTTCCAGAAGGTTCTGAACATGGAGCATCCATCAATGGCAGCAGCTTCCTCGTAGGTTTTGGATAGGGTGGCGAAGAAATTCAACAAATACACGGTGGTGTAAGGTACGCTTGTAAAGGTATAGAGGATAATCAGCAGGATTCTTCCCCGAATCCCCAACTTGATCGTTACAGAGTACAGGGGCAGAATGATCATAATGGCCGGTATACTCATGGCAAGGAGCATACCATATCGCAGCAGCCGGTTCCCCTTAAAATCATATCTGGATAAGGCATAGGCAGCGGGTGCCGCAATAATGATCACAGCCACACAGGAAACGGTGGCATAAATCAGGGAGTTCTTAAAAAACAGAGATACATTCTGTGCCTTCCATGCGCTGGCATAATTCTCAAAATGGAAGCCGGTTTCAAACTTGAAAACCTGTCCAGAGAAGATCTCTCTGGATGTGGACAGGCTGGCCCCCAAGATCCATGCGAGAACCACGGCAGTAAAGAGAATCCACAGAATTACAATGATATACCCCGGCAACAGAGCCATTTCTTTTTTCCAGCTGCTTCTTCGCTTGATATTCACATTGTCCTTTGTCATTTTTCTCCCCCCTCAAAATTCCAATTCTTCATCCTTAAAGACTCTGTTCATTATCAAGTAGGTGCCTAAAATGACCAGGGCCAGAAGAACGCCGATTGCGGCGCCTGCAGCCGGATCTCCCGGGGTATTGCTGTTCGCAACCCCAAATACGATGTCATACAAATAGGAAACAGGAACGATCGTAGAGGTTTCGCTGGATATGGGAGAGAACATCTTCGTCCAGAGGAAGAAGCCCGCAGCGTTGATCGTCCAGAAGGTGATGCTGGTTTTCACAATCTTTTTCAAAAGGGGCATGGTAATGCTCTTGAACTGCTCCACCTTGCCCGCACCGTCAATGGTAGCTGCCTCATACAGGTCATGAGGAATTTGCTCGATGCCGCTGATGAAAATCAGCATATAGTAGCCTACTGCGCCAAAAATAAACGCAGCCAACATGGACCAGAATTTCATATCCGCACCCAGCCATTTCACAGCCTTGCCTCCGAACAGACCAATGATTTGGTTCAGAAGGCCAAAATCCCGGTTATACACATATTGGATCCACATGGTGGACAAAGCCACGGCACTGATAATATTAGGAAGATAAATGGCAGCACGGAAGAATTTCTTAAACCGAATGCCGCTGGTCAGGATCACAGCAAATAGCAGGGAAAGAGACAGGGTAATCACACCACCAACTAGCCAGATCTTCAGCACATTCAGCAAGGCACGCCGGAACACCTTGCTGCCGAACAATCCTGCAAAGTTCTCAAATCCCACAAAGCGCCATGTCGAGACGTTAGCGGTAACGCTGTCCATTTGAAACAGGCTCATAGCCAGTGTCCTGCAGACCGGATACAGATACGTGAGCAGCAGGGCCACCGCACTGGGAAATACAAAGCAGAAAATAACGAACTTGTTTTTCTTCATTGGGCAGTTCTCTCCTCCATTTTATGATGATGGATGCTTTCTCTGTATCTATAGTTGTTTTCGCACAGAAAGCATTACGCCGTATGAAAATGGGGTGGCACCGATTGTGGTGCCACCCCCATCCCATAGCTATTTTTTAATAAAGAGCATCCATTGCAGCGGCAAACTCTTCGCCGGTGGCAAAACCGCCTTCGTAGAGCTTTACCATGACCTCTTTCAGTGCTGCGGCAAGGTCGCCGCTCTCATAAATGCCCATGCCCCAATCAAGAGGATTGGAAGTGGCATTCAGAGCCTCGATGCTGCCGCTCATAATGGCAGGAGCAGTGTTTCTGGGGTCAGCAGGGATCTGCTGGGCGGTATCTGCCATCTTCTGGTCAAATTCACCGCTGGTCAGGAACATGATGAAGTCGAAGGCTTCCTGAGGATGCTCGCAATAAGACGTGATGCCGATAGAACCTGCGCCTGCGTAAGCATTGGAGGAACCACCCTCATAAGTGGGGAAGTTGAACATGCCCCAGTTGATGTCGGCACCGGTGTTGTTGTTGACTTCGCCGGGAATATAGTTTGCGCCAACGATCATGGCAACCTTACCGGTCAGGCCGATCTTATTCTGGCTGGAGGGCCACTCATCCGGTGCACCGTCCGCCAAGAAGCCACGGTTTACGAAGTCAATGACCTGATTGGCAGCCAGGATAACGCCCTCGTTTTCGCTCCAGCCGCCGTTAGCAGCCAGCTCAGCGGTCTTTTCTCTGCCAATGACTCTATCCAGCTGATAGCCGAAGTTCAGGTCGATGTAAGCGCTGTCCAGGGCCAGAGGTTCATAGCCGTTGTCAACCATGATCTGGCAGGCATTCAGAAAGTCGTCCCAGGTAGCGGGAACTTCGGTAATGCCACAGGCATCAAAGATGTCCTTATTGTAGTAGACGCCACCCACCTGAGGCTGCTCGGTGATGCAGCAGAGGAAGCCTGCGTTTTCGATGGCCTGATCGTTAAAGCACTTGAAGCTTTGCTCCTCGTACTTGGCAGCAGCGGCCATCTCGGTCAGATCGTAGCAGTACTTGCTGTTCTTGAAGAAGGTGCCAGCGTTGTCATCGAAGATATCGATCTTCTCGCCGCCTTCCAGAGCAGTGGGGATGATGGTGGTAATGTCACGGTTCTTCCATTCGATGTTCACGGTGACACCGGTCTTCTCCTTGTAAGCGTCAGCAGCGGCCTGGATCACCTGACCCTGGGGTTCGGTGGAGCCCCACATGGACCAGTAGGTCAGTACCACATCGCTCTTGGGAGCCTCAGCGGAAGGGGCTTCCGTAGCGGGAGCCTCGGTAGCAGGGGTGTCGGTCTTGGGATCCTCGGTAGCAGCGGGCTTGGAGCCACAGGCGGCCAGAGACAGAACCATGGCCAGCGCCAGCACCAAACTCAGAATCTTGGTGAATTTCATTTTGTAACCTCCTCAATTTTTTCCGCGGAATGGTGTTTTCCGGCGGGTTATGACACCAGTATAAAACTTTTTTTCTAGTTCGCAAGGCGATTCTTGCTTGTTTCTTTAGCTTTTTTGCGTATGAAATCATTTTTGTTAAAAAACTATAAATCCCGATGGTTTATTTTGGGCAGTATTTCGAGGCGAACACCCTCAAAAAGCTCATTTACAGGAGGAGTTCGGGAATTTATCTAAAACATTCCTTGCAATTTCTTTTTGAATTTACTATAATAACAACAAGATATTGTTATGTTTTTGCAAGAAATCTAAAGGGGTGAAAAAATGTCCTTGTCTCATTATGAGGTACCCCGGGAGGTGGGCGGCAAAATTGCCGGGGCGGCGAAGCTGCTCTACGTCAGCACCGCGCGATACGGCGGCGACTGGCACTCCACTCCCCACAGCCACCGCCATGCGGAATTATTTTACGTAGTAGGAGGCGTTGGCCAGTTTCGGATTGAGGACGAGCTGTACCCTGTGGCCGCCGACGACCTGGTGGTGGTGAATCCCCTTGTGCAGCACACAGAGGTGAGCCTAAACGCCAATCCCCTGGAATACATCGTTCTGGGGGTAGAGGGGCTGGAGCTGAGCGTGCAGGATTCCCCTGAGGATCGGTTCTGCATTGTCAACTTCCGGGACACCAGCCAGAGTGTGCTTCCCCTGCTGCAGGGCATGCTTCAGGAGCTTCAGTCCCGGTTGCCCGGCTGCGATGCCGTATGTCAGGGGCTGTTAGAGGTGCTGGTGGTTCGGCTCATGCGGCGCACGGACTTTTCCGCCAGTCTGGCCCCGCCCCAGCACGCCAGTCGGGAGAGTGCCGCCGTCCGCCGGTATATCGACGCCCATTTCAAGGAGAACCTGAATTTGGATACGCTGGCAGAACTGGTGCATGTGAACAAGTTCCACATGGCTCACGCCTTCACCCGGGAGTACGGCGTGTCTCCCATCAGCTACTTAAACGCCCGGCGCATTGAGGAAAGCGCGTATCTGCTCAAAGCCACGGACCATCCTCTGGCCCGGATTGC
>JBJDYI010000052.1:0-3248 GCA_051867165.1 Faecousia sp.
GCGAAGGCAGGCTGGTCAATGACCCACTGCATCATGTTCTTCTTCACCACGGGATAGCCGCCGCGCTCGGACTTGCCGTCAACGACTTCATCGTTACTCAGAACGGTGCCCAGTTCTTCACACCAGTTGACAGGCATGTTGATGCGCTTGGCATAGCCCGCCTCCCACAGTTTCTTGAAGATCCACTGGGTCCACTTGTAGAAATCAGGATCGGAAGTGGCGATGCACTTGGACCAGTCATAGTCGAAGCCCAGTTCCTTCAGCTGAGCCGAGAAGGTCTCGATGTTCTGCTGGGTGAAGCCATTGGGATGATTGCCGGTGGAGACAGCATACTGTTCCGCAGGCAGGCCAAAGGAGTCATAGCCCATGGGGTGCAGCACATTGTAGCCCTGCATCCGCTTCATGCGGGACATGATGTCGGTGGCAGTATAGCCCTCGGGATGGCCTGCGTGCAGACCCACGCCGCTGGGGTAGGGGAACATATCCAGAACATAATACTTGGGCTTGGAGAAATCCCACACATCGGTGTGGAAGGTATCATGCTCTTCCCAGTACTTGTGCCATTTGGCCTCAATGGCGGAAAAATCATAATTCATTGGAATACACCTCTTATTATCTACCGAAGCTTACTCTTCGATAATGAATTTAGAAATATCAACCTGCTCCGCGTCGGCCCAGATCCGCTCCAGGTCGTAGAACTTCCGTGCTTCCTCGGTGAACACATGGATCACGATGGTGCCGTAGTCCAGCAGTTCCCAGCTGTTGCCCCGGTGGCCTTCCCGGCCCAGCATGGGCTCGTTCATCTGCTCCAGGGTGTACTCTGCATAGTCGCAGAGGGTCTTGACGTGGGTATTGGAGGTGCCGGTGCAGATCAGGAAGTAGTCAGCAAGGCTGCTGACCCGGTCGATCTTTAACAGCTTGATGTCCATGCCCTTCTTCTCGTCCAGAGCCTTGGTCACAGCGTATGCGATTTCCTTTGGAGTTAACATAATATCGCTCCTTTGTATATAAAATCTTTTTCGATGGTGTTGCGTCTATTTGTTCAGCCAGGCAAGGGCCTCCCGGGATTCGGGAGAGACCTCATTTCCCTGGTTGTTTAAATGCTCCAGGGTCATTTCCAGTCCCAGCTTCAAGGCCGCCTGGATATCGGAATAGGCAAGACGGCGAAGCTCCTCCACCCCGGGGAAGTCCCGGTTGGGCTCCATATAGTCTGCCACATAAATGATGGTTTCAAGCAAATTCATGTTTGCTTTTCCCGTTGTATGATGCTCAATGGCAGAAACAACGGCCTGGTTTTCCCCGAAAATCCGCTGGGCCACCAGGGAGCCTGTCAGGGCGTGGAGCGTCCGGGGATACCGCCGGGAAAAATCACTGAGTATCTTACCATAGGCCTCACACAATGTCAATTGCAGGGGGCCGTCAATGGCTTTTGTAATATCGTGAAGAATACCGGCCCGGGCCGCATCCGTGACATCCGCGCCCCACCATTTTGCCAGATCCACCGCCGTATCCCGGCAGCCCAGCACATGGCGAACCCGGTTGGGATTGAGGAGCCGGAGGACAATGACTTCCAGTTCCTCCATGGGCAGATTTTTCCAGTCCGTGCGGGTATCATAGAGCTGGTTTTCCCGGATATAGTCCAGGACCCCCTCCGGCAGGAAGGCCCCGGCGCACCGGAAGGCCAGCAGCCGACGCAGCTGGGTGGAGGAAATGGGGATCACATCATTGTGAACCAGCTCCACTCTGGCGCCCTGGGCTTCCATCTCCGCTTTTCGCGCTTCAATGGCTGCCACTTCATTCTTCTCTCCCCGGCAGAACACACCCAAGCTGGCCTTTTCCAGAATCTGATCCGGATTTCGCCAGGTATGGAAGCTCAGGAACATATCGGTGCCCATCAGCAGAACCATCTCCGCATTGGGATACGTCTCATGCAGCTGGGCAACGGTCTGCCAGGTGTAGCTGACACCCTCCCGGCGGAGTTCCATGTCAGAAACCTCCAATCCGGGACAATTTGCCGCCGCAATACGCAGCATGTCCATTCGCTGCTGCGGCGTGGGGGACCCGGCCGGAATATCCTTGTGGGGGGCAATCCGATCCGGGATCAGCAGCAACCGGTCCAGCTTCAGCTCCTGAAGGGCCTGTTTGGCTGCCTGCAGATGTCCGATGTGGGGAGGATTAAAGGTTCCGCCGTAAATACCGATTCGTTCCATGAACTTCACTCCAGTCTAATCATTTTTGAAGGAAGGATCTTTTATATCGTATCTGATGTTTACTCTTTTTCTCTGAGCTGCTTTTCCCGGTCACGCTCGATGGCCTTTTCAATGGCCTTCTCCCGGAAATAGGCATTGCGCTGCTCCCGGACCTTCTTTTCCGCGGCCCGGCGGGCACGGATGCCCTTGCGGACGGGATCGGACTTGGAAACGGGAGTTGCCTTGCGCTTGGCCCGACCGGTCTGGTTCCGCTCTTCCTGACACTTTTCGCTGAAACGGTAAATGACGAACTTGCTGCCCACGCAGGACACGCCGTCGGCCCCGGTGGCTTCGCACAGGGCATCACTGACTTCCCTTGCGCTCATCAAGGCGCTTTCCAGCACCTTGCCTTTGATCAGTTCCCGGGCGGTGAGCAGACGGTCTGCCTCGGCCACAACAGCCTCGGTGACACCCTCCTTGCCCACCATCAGGGTGGTTTCCAGTGCATTTGCCTGGGCACGCATCTCGGCACGCTCTTTACTTGTCAGCATAACCTGCCTCCTTTAATTTCTCATAAAACACATTCAGTGCGTTCGCACGATGGGATACTTGATTTTTCTCTTCGCTGCTCAGTTCGGCAGTGGTTTTTCCCAGAGGGGGATAGTAGAAAATAGGGTCATAGCCAAAACCATTTTCACCCCGGGCTTCCCGGGTCAGTTCCCCGTGGATCTCACCCCGGGCCTGGATGACCTGTCCTTCGGGGGTCACCATGGTGATGACGCAGATAAACTGGGCCTGCCGCTGGCCATCGGGCACATGCTCCGTATTTTTCAGCAGAAGCAGAAGCCGGCCCCAGTCGTCCAGACTGCTGTCAAAGCCATACCGGGCGGAATAGATGCCGGGTTCCCCGTTCAGGGCATCCACGGCAATGCCGGAATCATCGGCCAGAGCCGGCAGTCCGGTGGCCTTCATCACGGCCTGCGCCTTCAGAAAGGAATTTTCCTCAAAGGTGGTGCCGGTTTCTTCCACATCAATGTCCACGCCCAGCTCGGACTGGAG
>JBJDYI010000053.1:0-3199 GCA_051867165.1 Faecousia sp.
ACTATATCAAGAACATGATCACCGGTGCTGCTCAGATGGACGGCGCTATCCTGGTTATCGCTGCTACCGACGGCCCCATGGCTCAGACCAAGGAGCACCTGCTGCTGGCCCGTCAGGTCGGCGTGCCCGCTATCGTTGTGTTCCTGAACAAGTGCGATCAGGTTGACGACGAGGAGCTGCTGGAGCTGGTCGAGATGGAAGTCCGCGAGACCCTGTCCGAGTACGAGTTCCCCGGCGACGACACCCCCATCATCAAGGGTTCCGCTCTGAACGCTCTGGTTTCCGAGTCCAACGATACCAACGCTCCCGAGTATGCTTGCATCAAGGAGCTGATGGACGCTGTTGACGACTATATCCCCACTCCCGACCGTAAGGCTGACCAGCCCTTCCTGATGCCCGTCGAAGACGTCTTCACCATCTCCGGCCGTGGTACCGTTGCTACCGGTCGTGTTGAGCGTGGTGTTGTCAACAAGAACGACAAGGTCGAAATCGTTGGCCTGCGCGAAGAGAAGAAGGACACCACCGTTACCGACATCGAAATGTTCCACAAGCTGCTGGACTACGCAGAAGCTGGCGACAACATCGGTGCTCTGCTGCGTGGCGTTGACAAGAAGGAAATTGAGAGAGGCCAGGTTCTGTGCAAGCCCGGCTCCATCCATCCTCTGACCAAGTTCGCTGGCCAGGTCTACGTCCTGTCCAAGGAAGAAGGCGGCCGTCATACTCCCTTCTTCAACAACTACCGTCCTCAGTTCTACTTCCGTACCACCGACGTTACCGGCATCATCTCCCTGCCCGAAGGCACTGAGATGTGCATGCCCGGCGACAACGTTGTTATGAACGTTGAGCTGATCACCCCCATCGCTATCGAGAAGGGCCTGCGTTTCGCTATCCGCGAAGGCGGCCGTACCGTCGGTTCCGGTGTCGTCACCGAGATCTACGAATAATTCATAGCTTTGCGTGAATGTAAGCCCTCAGTCTTCGGACTGAGGGCTTTTTTGCCTGTCCAAACAAACGCGCAACATCCTTGGACTGTCCAGCAAAACGGAAACGCCCTCAGGTGTAATCCTATGGATCAAAATGTAACATTTATATCAATTATTCCTATATTTGTCATTTTGGGTTGTCACAGGACCGTTTTTCTGGTATTATAAATAAAATAGATTGATATTCCGGAAGAAGGCGATAAACATTGAAGCAACTGCGAGAGAAAATTAAGGAAGCACTGGTGTCAACGCTGCCGGTGACGGCCATCGTGTATATCCTGGCCATGACGCCTCTGGTTGATCTGAATCAGACAGAATTGGTCACTTTCACGGTGGGTGCTGTGATGCTGGTTTTGGGCATTGGCTTCTTCAGCCTTGGGGCCGACGTGGCCATGACGCCCATGGGCAGCCATGTGGGTGCCGGCCTGTCCCGTCAGAAAAAGCTGGGGCTGTTGCTGGGTGTCTGCTTTGTGCTTGGGATGCTGATCACCATCGCGGAGCCGGATCTGCAGGTTCTGGCGGGTCAGGTCAGTGCAGTTATGAATGGGACGGTGCTGATTTATACAGTGGGCCTTGGCGTAGGTGCCTTCCTGGTGATTGCGATTTTGAAGATTGTATTCCAGAAATCCCTGTCCCAAATTTTGATGCTGTTTTATATGCTGCTGTTTGCCATGGCACTGCTGTTGGTTGTTCGGGGGAATGAGGCACTGCTGCCTATGGGGTTTGACTCCGGCGGTGTTACCACCGGTCCCATCACGGTGCCCTTTATCATGGCGCTGGGCGTTGGTATTTCTAATGTGCTGGGCGACCGCAGAAGCAAGGAAAACAGCTTCGGTCTTGTGTCGCTGTGTTCCGTGGGTCCTGTTCTTGCGGTGCTGATGCTGGGACTTTTCTCAGACAGGGACATGACCTATTCCGTGCCGGATTACACAGTCAGTGGGGACATTGCAGGGGAATTTCTCCATACTGCGGCCCATACCTGCAGGGAAGTGGCCCTTGCGCTGGGTCTGATTGTAGCGTTCTTTATGATTTGCCAGGTATTGTTCCTGAAGCTCTCAAGAAAGCAGTTGAAGCGAATTGCCGTGGGAGTCGCGTTTACTTATGTGGGCCTGGTCGTATTTCTCACCGGCGTTAACGTGGGATTCATGCCCATCGGTTATAAGCTGGGGTATTCGCTGGGCCGTGGCAGCAGTGCGCTTCTGGTTGTTTTTGGGTTAGTCTGCGGCGTTCTGACGGTTTTGGCCGAGCCAGCCATCCATGTGCTGAATGCCCAGGTGGAGGAGGTCACCGGCGGTCTGGTCAGCAAGAAATCCATGATGATCGGCCTGTGCGTTGGCGTGGGTGCCTCCATTGCCCTGAGCATGATCCGGATTGTTTTCGATTTTTCTCTGGTGTATTATGTCATTCCCGGCTATTTTATCGCCCTGGCCCTGAGCCTTTTTGTTCCGCCGGTGTATACCGCCATCGCCTTTGACTCCGGCGGCGTGGCCAGCGGCCCAATGACCTCCGGCTTCATTCTGCCCTTCGCGGTGGGCGCCTGCGTCAGCATACAGGGAGCTGATGCGGTGCTGCGGGATGCCTTTGGCGTGGTGGCACTGGTGGCCATGACCCCTCTGATCACCATTCAGCTCCTTGGCTTCCGGGGCATTGTGAGTGAGCAGATCAATGAGCGGAAGGCCATGAAGCGGATTCTGGATGCCGATGATCAGCAGATCATCAATTTCATGTAAAGGAGGAGCGATATGGCAAATACTGTCAATGAATCGGCAATTAAAAAACTGAAGCTCCTTTTTACCATCGTGGACCGTCCCAAGGGTGAATTTTACCTGGATGTACTGGGCCAGTTCGATGTGAATTTCCAGATGGCTCTGGGCGGCCTGGGTACCGCCAACAGTGAGTTGGTGGAACTGCTGGGTCTGGAACCCCATAAAACGGTGATCCTCAGTGTGGTTCGGGAGGATCTGGTGGATGATGTCATGAACTGTCTGGAAGATAAGTTTCGTACCGTTCGCAACGGCAAAGGCGTTTGCTTTGCGGTGCCGCTGGCCAGCGTCATCGGCGTGAACCTGTATCAATTCTTGAGTGACAACCGCATGGGCAGGGGGGTATAAGATGAAGACCAACGAGCATGAAGTGATTATTGCCATCGTCAATTCCGGCTTTGCCGAGGATGTGATGGATGTGGCCCGGGAACAGGGTGTCCGGGGCGGCACCAT
>JBJDYI010000054.1:0-3198 GCA_051867165.1 Faecousia sp.
GTACTTCAGTTCGATCATGTTCCATGCTCCTTTCTGTCTGACGGATCGTCATTTCAATCTGCCGCAGCACCTGACCCGTGATCATGCTGACCGCGTTGCCAAGCTCCCCGGCAGTTGCAGGGGTGTTGAAGTTTATCACCTCGGTGAAGTCCTCCCGGTACAGCTCCGGCTCCAGTCCGCATCGCAGCTGAAGGCTGTACGCGATGCTGACTGTTGCCGCCTGTCTGAAGGACGCTCCGATGTTGAAATCATCATACTCCGATAGGAAGGAATCCGCAACGCTGTCGATGATGTCACGCCTGTGATCGCGCCAATAGGCCAGCGCCTGCTGGCTGGCAATCTGATTGATCTGCTCCGCGAGAGGCATTTCAGCGTCCGCGTTGTATACCTCTTCCAGCATCCTGCGGACAGCTTGCTCCGTCTGTTCGGTTATTCGCCACGGCTCGACATCTCTCGACTCACGACGAGTGCCGGTGTCCGATACATCAAAGACATAGCGCACACCCATTCCGCCAGAACCGGCTGTCAGCAGCGCAATGCCCTTGGAGCCGCGCCGGATGTACCGGTGCATGGTATTGTTCCAGAGATCGTACCCGGCACAGGCCGTTGCATCCGGGCGCTGGGCATAGATCAGCAGCTGATCGCGGAAGGGGTACTTGTACAGTCTGGATGATGTGCCCAGAAAAGCCGCCCAATCCAAATAATCTCCAGTAATCTTTCGGGCGGTATCATCAGCCAGTGAAGCGTAAATCTGTGCCTTTGTAGCCATGTGTTTCTCCTTCCTGTTAATATTGGTCAATCATGAAATCAGGTGCGATGTCAGCTACAAGCTGGTTATATTCTTCATCGCTCATCCTGCAAAGACTAGCAATGACCTCTTCAGACAGTCTTTTGAGATCAGTTTCATCGTATGCCAGGTAGTGCATCATATCTCGCAACTCAGCAATCGTGCCAAGGCGGGTTCCCTCATTGTAAAGACAGATCAGCGTGATCTCTTCCGTGCGAAACTGGTTCAAGCAGTCACCTTCTTTTGTCAGATTTCGTCGCTTTTCGCGCAGTCAGAACAGCACGCAGGTTCACTTGTGGTGTGCCAATATGGCTGCTGACAGATGTCGCATTGCCTCAGGCTTTGCGGATATGTCTCTTCGGAGGCGTCACTGTCATCCCCGCCATACCACAGTGCATACGCCACGAGATCCTGAAGATCCCAATCAGCAGGCAGCACTACCTCCAGAAAGTAATCACAGTCGATTGCTCCATCCTGAACGGATTGATAATTGGTGTTGATGATGTGGCAGCGTTCATCAGTCAGCGCGCAATTGCCGGCATGGTAGTTGGCACACTCTTCATGTGCAAGCGCCCGGATGTGCTTGAGTATTTGTTTGTTCGTCATGGGCACCTCAATTCTCGCAGGGGCAAGGCTCGCCCCTGACGAGAGAAGGACATCACGCCGGATGGCGGATGTCCTCCTCAGTCAGATAGATGCCATAACGACCCAGCTCAGGGATGGCATTATTCTCAGCATCGTTCCGCGCACGCTGAAAGTCGCCGTCATCGCTATTCACATTGAGCGTACTCAGGGAATAGACAGGGCTGTCCAGCCTAAGCTCCCGGTACTCGTTATAGCGGGCAATCTGCCAGATGCCATTCTTTCGGCACAGGTAATCCATGACACCAACCAGGAACAGCGCACAGCGGTATTGCCCATCGTCATAGAGACGCTCGACCCACTCATTCTGGTCGATTCCGTCGATGAACGCCAGATCGCCGGTGGCGCGAAGCCTGCCCAGCATGGAGTATGCCAGAACGTAGAAGTTCATCAGGGAGTGATCGTCATGAACAGGAATACGGGTATGAGCAGCACGCTCAAGTGCAAGCTCTTCCCAGTAGTCTTCGAGAATGTCCTCGACGCTGACATCCAGCGCATACGCAAGGTTGTACAGGGTTACTGCTTCGCAGCGATCCAGCTGTGCCTTGCCGTTCAGAATGTCTCGCAGTGTGGACTCGGGAATACTGCTGCAGGCGCTCAGTTCGGCGCGGGTCAGGTTTCGGGAGTTCATCAGGTTATTCAGAAACATCATATTATCTCTCCATTTCTTGTGTCTTGGGTTTGATGGTCGGCGCGGGGGTACTGAGCGTCGTTTTCTGCTCGCGCCTATGTGCCCGCTGCGCTTCCTTGTCATAGCAGTAAAGATAGAAGTTGTAATCCCCGCGCTGCGGAATGCAGCGGAGGCAGTATTCGTATCGGCTGGTTTCAGCACGATACCCATAATGACCATTTCCAAGGGCTCCATCATAGCTGCAGCCCTCGCGCATCGACGCAAAATTCGACAGCAGACCGCCTTCATTGCGCAGGCCATCGACAATCGTTTGAAGCTCATGCCGAAATTCCTCATTGTTCAGCTTGGGCGAATGGTCGAACCAGCTCGTCCAGAACTCAGTGCCGCTTCTGCCGAAATCCCCCCGCAAGTGGCCGACACAGCCGCGCTCAGCATCTGTTACTTCATGACTCGAATACAGCCAGTCCGCCTTTTCTGCTTCAATAGGTTTCCAGGTCATCTGATTATTCAGGTCGTGCTCCGCGTCTTTGAGTATGCTTTCAAACGCATACAGCGCGGTGCGGGTATAATCACCATAGATCAATGAGACATCAGGGATGGACATCCCTTGCTGCTCGGCAAAGGATGATGTATCTGCTGCATCCAGCCATGAGGTAAGCTCAGCCTGTAAATCACTCACAAGCTCAATCATGGACTCGCCTTGGTCGCCCGCATACATCAGCTCTTCCACACCCGCATCCGGGTCTTCAGAGGAAAACGAAAGCATCAGCTCCGAGCTGTTCCCTGTTCGGGTGTAGGTCAGGGCTGTATCATTGGGATAGTCAAAGGTGTAGCTTCGCACGATTTGCTCATCAGGAGTATCGGTGTCCGGCTCCGGACGGTTATATTGACTGTCGCGCCAATTCTCAAAGGATTCCATGGACTGATTCATGTACATTCGCATCACTCCTCATTGCTCAGCGTTCCGGGTCATTCCTGGAAATGCTCCTGGAACGGATATAGGATGAAGCAGGCTTGTCATGGTCATTGAGCAATCTGGACGCAGAGAATTTCTCCGAGCGTTCTTCCTTGGGCCCGTTGTTGACGATCCCGTCGATCATGTTGTAATCGTCCTCAAGCATCATTTCGGCGTTCTTCA
>JBJDYI010000055.1:0-3150 GCA_051867165.1 Faecousia sp.
TCCCTGTTCGCCATCGGCTTCCAGGGATTCCTCATCCTTGTCTGTGTTGGCATCTATGCCGTTCTCATTCAGAGTGTCGCTTTCTCCCAGGACATCATCGCATCCCTGTGGGGTGTTGTGGGGTACACGGTGCTGCTGTGTTTCACTCTGTTCAAGACCGGCGGACTTGCCAAATCCGTACTCAATGCACATTAAGGAGGCCAAATGGCAGCTTATATTTCCGTACCCCGTGACCTGACACGGGTGAAATCCAAAATCCTTTTCAATCTGACGAAGCGGCAGCTGATTTGTTTCTCTGTTGCTGCCATCGTCGGTGTTCCGGTTTTCTTCCTCTTGAAGAGAACCGGAAATGTTTCTCTGGCAACGCTGGGGATGATGCTGGTCATGCTGCCCATGTTCTTTCTCGGCATGTACGAGAAGGATGGACAGCCGCTGGAGAAGATTGCCCAGCACTTCATTCAGGCGAAAATCATTCGTCCCCAGGTGCGCCCCTACCAAACAAACAACTACTATGCAGCCCTGATTCGTCAGGACGAACTTGAGCAGGAGGTACAGCGAATTGTCCATTGATAAAAAGAAATCCAGAAAAGCAAAGGCAGCTTCTTCGGCTCCGGTTTCCACGAAAAAGCTGTCCAGAAAGCAGCAGAAGGAACTGAAAGCTGCGGTGAAGAAAGCCAAGCGGGACGACGGCGTTCCCCGGACGGCGCAGCAGTCCATTCCGTTTCAGAGGATGTTCCCGGACGGTATCTGCCGTGTCACGGATCGGTACTACACCAAGACAATCCAGTTCCAGGATATCAACTACCAGCTGGCCCAGCAGGAGGACAAGACCGCCATTTTTGAGGAATGGTGCTCCTTCCTGAACTTCTTCGATTCCAGCATCCATTTCGAGCTGTCCTTTATGAATATGTCCACCGATGCGGATGCTTTTGAAAAGAGCATCCGCATTCCTTATCAGAATGACGGTTTTGATGATGTCCGCGCGGAATATGGCATGATGCTCCGGCAGCAGCTTCAGAAAGGCAACAACGGTCTGACCAAGACCAAGTACCTGACCTTCGGAATTGAAGCAGATTCCATGAAGCAGGCCAAACCCCGCCTCGACCACATCGAAGTTGACCTGATGAACAACTTCCACCGGCTGGGTGTTGCTGCAAAGCTGCTGGACGGCAAGGAGCGGCTCCAGCTGATGCACAGCATGTTCCACATGGGTGACCAGGAGAAGTTCCGGTTTGACTGGAAGTGGCTTCCCAAGAGCGGTCTGTCTGTAAAGGACTACATTGCGCCGACCTCTTTTGCTTTCCCCGGCAGCAGAATCTTCCGCATGGGAAAGCTCTACGGCGCTATGAGCTATTTGCAGATCACCGCTTCCGATATCAGCGACCAGCTGCTGAAGGACTTCCTGGACATGGATTCCAGCGAGATTGTGACTATGCACATCCAGTCCGTCGATCAGAACAAGGCCATCAAGCAGATCAAGCACACCATCACGGAACTGGATCGGAGCAAGATTGAGGAGCAGAAAAAGGCTGTCCGTGCCGGTTATGACATGGACATCATTCCTTCCGATCTTGCCACCTACGGCAATGATGCCAAATCTCTGCTGAAAGAACTCCAGTCCCAGAACGAGCGTATGTTCCTGCTCACCTTCCTCGTCCTCAACACCGGCAGCACCAAGCAGGAGCTGGAAACCAATGTCTTTCAGGCCAACTCCATTGCCCAGAAGCACAACTGCAATCTGCGGCGGCTGGACTACCAGCAGGAGCAGGGGCTGATGTCCTCTCTGCCGCTGGCCTATAACCAGATCGAGATTCAGCGGGGCATGACCACTTCCAGCACGGCTATTTTTGTTCCCTTCACCACCCAGGAGCTGTTTCAGGATGGAAAGGAAGCCCTGTACTACGGTCTGAACGCTCTTTCCAACAACCTGATCATGGTTGACCGGAAGAAGCTCAAGAACCCCAACGGTCTGATTCTGGGTACGCCCGGTTCCGGCAAGTCCTTCTCCGCAAAGCGTGAGATCACCAATGCCTTCCTCACCACCAGTGACGATATCATTGTTTGCGACCCCGAAGCCGAATATGCCGCGCTGGTGACACGGCTGAAAGGTCAGGTCATCAAGATCAGTCCCTCTTCCACCCAGTATATCAACCCCATGGACATCAACAGCAATTACTCCGAGGAGGACAATCCCATTGCCCTGAAATCCGATTTCATTCTGTCCCTGTGCGAACTGGTTGTGGGCGGCAAAGAAGGATTGCAGCCCGTGGAAAAGACGGTCATCGACCGCTGCGTCCACCAGATTTACCAGACCTATTTCGAGAACCCGGTTCCCGAACAGATGCCGATTCTGGAAGACCTCTACAATGCGCTGCTGAAACAGGAAGAGAAAGAGGCACGCCATGTGGCAACGGCGCTGGAAATCTATGTCAAAGGCTCTCTGAACCTGTTCAATCACAGAACCAATGTGGATGTGAACAATCGCTTTGTCTGCTACGACATCAAGGAGCTGGGCAAGCAGATGAAGAAGATCGGTATGCTGATTGTTCAGGATCAGGTGTGGGGGCGTGTTACTGCCAACCGCTCTGCCGGCAAGTGTACCCGGTACTATGTCGATGAGTTCCACCTGCTGCTCAAAGAGGAACAGACAGCAGCCTATTCTGTTGAAATCTGGAAGCGTTTCCGGAAATGGGGCGGCTGCCCGACCGGTATCACCCAGAATGTGAAAGACCTGCTGACCAGCCGGGAAGTTGAGAATATCTTCGAGAACTCTGACTTTATCATCATGCTGAACCAGGCGGCGGGCGACCGGCAGATTCTTGCCAACACCCTGAACATTTCTCCCCACCAGCTGTCCTATGTCACACACTCCGGTGAAGGTGAAGGACTGCTGTTCTACGGCAATGTCATTCTTCCGTTCGTCGATCACTTCCCCACAAATCTGGAGCTGTATCGCATCATGACCACCAAGCTGTCTGAGGTCACGCCGGAAAAGGAGGCGTAAATGGCCAGCAAAAAGCCTCGCCTCCAGTTCACAGAGGATTCTGGCAGTGCGGCTGATTCCAAGATGCGTAACCCGGCGCAGCCGAAACTCCTGACAGATGAGCAGAAAGCCAAAGCTCGGAAAGAGCAGCTTCGGTTCGGGAAAAA
>JBJDYI010000056.1:0-47534 GCA_051867165.1 Faecousia sp.
TCCAGACTCTGCGCCCGGACATATTTCTGTATGGTAATCATCGAAAATGCTCCTTTTCGGTTGGTTTGTATACGCTTACCTCTATATTATAGCAGTATCTGTTGATTTTGGGAAGCAGGTTTGTTATACTGACGTTGTACTTTTAAAACTACAACGAAGGCAAAGACGATAATTCAGAAAAGGAAGATTCCTTCTTATGTCTGGAATGAAAGATAATCTGATCATCGTCCGGGGCGGCGGCGATCTTGCCACCGGGACGATTTACAAGCTGCATCAGTGCGGGTTCCCCGTGCTGGTTCTGGAGACAGAGAAACCCTCCGCCATCCGCAGAAACGTGGCCTTTTGTGAGGCCGTGTATCAGGGCAGTCAGACCGTGGAGGGTGTGACCTGCCTGCTGGCCGATTCCGCAGAACAGGCGCAAAGCTATCTGCGCCAAGGAAGGCTGACCATGCTGATCGACCCGACGGGGGACTGCATTGCTGATTTTTGGCCCCTTGCTGTTGTGGACGCCATTCTTGCCAAGAAGAACCTGGGTACCTGTCGGGCCATGGCGCCCATCACGGTGGGCCTTGGCCCCGGCTTCACCGCAGGGGTAGATGTGGATGCGGTGGTGGAAACAAAGCGGGGCCACCATTTGGGAAAAGTCCTCTATTCCGGCGCCGCCGCACCCAACACCGGTATTCCCGGCATCATCGGCGGCTACGGAAAAGAGCGGGTTATCCATAGCCCGGCCACAGGAATTCTGCGGAATGTGGCGGAAATTACCGACACCGTGATACAGGGACAGACCATTGCGGTGGTGGAAACAGCAGATGCTCGGGCGCCGGTACAGGCTGCCTTCACAGGACTGCTTCGGGGGCTGCTGCGGGACGGCTATCCCGTGACCAAGGGCCTTAAAATCGCGGATATCGACCCACGAATGGAAGAATACAATAACTGCTTTACCATCTCCGACAAAGCCCGATGCATTGCCGGCGGTGTGCTGGAGGCCATCCTCCATCTGAAAGGGAGCCTATGATCAGAGCGTTTATAGGAGCCGGGGGAAAAACCACCCTGATTCAGAAACAGGCGGCGGAGTACCGGGCAGAGGGAAAAAAGGTGTTTGTTACCACCTCCACCCACATGTTCATCGAACCGGACACGCTTTTGACCGACGACCCGGAGATTATCATCAGGCAGCTGCGCCGGACGGGGTATGCCATGGCGGGAATCCCGGAAGGTGAAAAAATAGGTGCACTTTCCCCGGAAACCTATGGTCGGGTCTGTACTTTTGCGGACGTGGTTCTGGTGGAGGCGGATGGCTCAGCCCACAGGTGCATCAAATTTCCCAACGCCACCGAACCGGTGATCTTTGAAAATGTGGAGGAAGTGGTGGTGGTCTGCGGACTTCATGCCATTGGCAAGCCGCTTCGGGAGGTCGCCCATCGCCCGGAACTGGTGATGGCCTGCCTTGGCGCATCGGAAAATACCACCATTACGCTGGAACACATTGCGAAGCTGGTTTTGCAGGGGTATCTGCGTCCGCTGCGGGAAAAATACCCGGGTGTTTCTCTTTCGGTATACCCTGCCGGGGGCAGTCATGAGGAAAAATGTCAGCTGTTTTCCATGCTGAAGGAGGAATATCCATGAAACCAGTGACAAAAATCCAGTTTTTTGACGATTCCGGGAAGAAATTCTTCGGAGAAGGCCCTTGTCAGCTGCTACGGCTGGTGGAGGAAACCGGGTCCCTGCGCTGTGCGGCGGCTTCCATGGAAATGGCATACAGTAAGGCGCTGAAGCTCATCAAACAGGCGGAATCCGCGCTGGGTTTTCCGCTGACGGAGCGGTGTGCAGGCGGCAGGGACGGCGGCGGCAGTACCCTGACCCCGGAGGGCAGGGCGTTTTTGCAGCAATACGAAGCCTATCGGGATGCCTGCGTTCAGGTCAACCGGGCGCTGTACCATCGGTATTTCCCGGGAAAAACCGCAGGCTGCGTCATCATGGCCTCAGGTTTAGGGAAACGGTTCGGCGGCAATAAGCTGATGGCGGATTTTCACGGACAGCCGATGATCACCCGGGCCCTTGCCGCCACGGAAGGGCTGTTTGCCCGCCGGGTGGTGGTGACCCGACACGCCGATGTTGCCGCCTTTTGTCGGTTACAGGATGTGGAGGTGGTATTTCACGACCAGCCTTATCGCAGTGACACCGTTCGGTTGGGACTGGAAGCGGTGGGAGAAGTGACGGGCTGTCTGTTCTGCCCCGGCGACCAGCCCCTGTTGCGCCGGGAAACCGTGGCGGCGCTGGTTTCCGCTTGGGAAAAGGACCCCGATGCCATCTGGCGCACCGGTTTTGGAGAGCAGCCCGGTGCGCCGATCCTGTTCCCCCAATGGGCCTTTGAGGAACTTCGTACCCTGCCGGAGGGGATGGGCGGCGGTTTTTTGGCAAAAAAATATCCCGAACGGGTGCGTTTGCTCCCCGTCCGGGATCCGTATGAACTTGCGGATGTGGACACCCGGGAAACCCTGTGGGAACTGCTGGAGCGGTAAATGTATTTACTGCTCCACTTTTTCCTGCTCTTTGGGCAGCAGAATGTTCAACAGAATTGCCACCATAGCGGCGGGCACAATGCCGGAGCCTCCGAAGATCAGCTGGACAGCCTGCGGAGCATGAGCCAGAATTCCGGTGTTGGCGCCCATGCCGTAGCCGACACCCAGTGCCACAGAGACGATGGACAGGTTCCGGGCAGAGAGCGGCTCCTTGGTAATCAGCTGAATACCGCTGATGACAATGGAGGAGAACATCATGACTGCCGCACCGCCCAGCACAGACTGAGGCATAATGGACACCAGCGCGCCCAGCTTGGGGCACAGGCCGCACAGAATCAGGAACACGGCGCCGGTGGCCAGAGTAAAGCGGTTGACCACCTTGGTCATGGCAACCAGACCCACGTTCTGGCTGAAGGAGGTGTTGGGCAGCACGCCGAACAGCGCGGCGAAGGAGGAACCCAGTCCATCACAGATGACACCGCCGGACAGCTCCTTGTCGGTGGCTTCTCTGCCAAGACCGCCTTCCATCACGCCGGAAATGTCGCCCACGGTTTCCACGGCGGTGACCACGAACATGATAAGCACCGGCACAATGGCCCGCAGATCAAAGACGGGCTTCACCGGCAGCAGCTTGGGAAATTCAAACCAGGCAGCATTTGCAACCTTGCTCCAGTTCAGCACCCATGCCTTGGTGTACTCCACGCCCTCTGCAGTGACACCGGTGGTGGGCAGAAGGAAGCCCATCATAAAGGCAGCGACATAGCCGCAGATAATGCCCAGCAGGATGGAGGAGGAGCTGGCAAAGCCCTTAAATCCGTGCTTGAAGATCAGAATCATGACCAGCACAAAAACTGCCAGCAGCAGGTTCTCCATGGAGCCGAAGTCCTTGGCGGAATTGCCGCCGCCGAAGGAGTTGATGCCCACGGAGATTAGGCTCAGGCCGATGGACATGACGACAGTGCCGGTGACCACCGAGGGGAAGAATTTGCGCAGGGGTTTCAGGAAGAAGCCCAGCACGCTTTCAAACAGGCCGCCGATGATGGAAGCGCCCATAATCGCACCGTAGGCCAGGACACCGCCGCCCATGGTGGCGGCAACGCTGCTGAAAACGCCGATGAAGCCGGAGGAAGTTCCCATGATAATGGGCACTTTACCGCCGATGGGGCCAATGGAGAACAGCTGTACCAGCGTGATGATACCGGCAACCAGCATGGCGTTCTGCAGCAGATGCAGCTGGAGGCCCGCAAATTCGCCGCCGGCAAGGCCACAGGTGCCGGTAATGATCAGCAGGGGCGTCAGGTTGCCGACGAACATGGCAAGCACATGCTGCAATCCCAGTGGGATGGCCTGCTTCAGGGGCATCTTGCCATCCAGCTGGAAGGCTGCTTCTGACAGATGGTATGTTTTTTTCATACGAAAACCTCTCTTTCTATTGCTCTCACCAGTATATCACCCCGGATGCTGTGTGTAAATTGCCGAAAATGGAAAAATTTCACTTTTTTTCGAGAAAACTACTGACATTTTGACAGCAATGTGCTACAATACTTCCCAGCTTCAGGAGGTGTTCGCTATGAACTTTTTAGAGGAGAGAATCGCGAAGGATGGAATCGTCAAGCCCGGCAATGTTTTGAAGGTCGACAGCTTTTTGAATCATCAGATGGATATCGGCCTGATGGAAGAAATCGGACGGGAATTTCATCGCCGGTTTGCAGATAAGAAAGTCACCAAGGTTCTGACCATTGAGGCTTCCGGCATCGGCATCGCCTGCTTTGTGGCGAAGGAATTCGGCGTTCCCATGGTGTTTGCCAAGAAGTCCAAGTCCATCAATATTGAGGGAGAAATGTACATTGCTGAGGTGGAATCCTTCACCCATAAGAATAAGAATCAGGTGATTGTATCCCGAAAGTTCCTGAGCAACGAGGATCATCTGCTGATCATCGATGATTTTCTGGCCAACGGCTGCGCCCTGCAGGGCTTGATTTCCATTGCGGAGGAAGCCGGCGCCACGGTGGAAGGTCTGGGCATTGTGATTGAGAAAGGCTTCCAGATCGGCGGCAAGGTCATTCGGAATCTGGGCTATCGGTTGGAGTCCCTTGCCATTGTGGATGCCATGGACTCGGAGACCGGGATCATCACGTTCCGTGAACAGTAAATCATTCCCCCCGGCGCATTTCAGAATGTGCCGGGGGTTTACCATTACGCGAAACAAGGAGGATACAAAATATCATGAAATACCATAAGATCATAACACTAAAAAACGGAACGGAATGTTGTTTACGAAACGGAACAGAAAGTGATGCACAGGCTGTATTTGACAACTTTAACTTGACACACAGCGAAACGGATTTTTTGCTTTCCTATCCGGATGAGAACAGCTTCGACGTGATGCAGGAAGGCCGGTTTCTGAAAGAAAAAACGGAAAGTGAAAATGAGATTGAACTGATTGCCGTCGTTGATCATGCCGTTGCCGGAACAGCCGGAATTGAAGCAATCGGTAATAAATATAAGGTGCGGCACCGGGCGGAATTCGGGATCAGTGTCGCCAGGGAATTCTGGGGACTGGGGATCGGACAAGCCTTGCTGGCTGCCTGTATTGAATGTGCAAGGGCTGCGGGATATGTTCAGCTTGAACTGAACGTGGTTGCTGAAAACACCAGAGCATTATCCATGTATCAGAAAGCTGGTTTTGTGGAGTATGGCAGAAACCCAAAAGGCTTTCATTCCCGCACGGCAGGATTTCAGGAAGTTGTTTATATGAGATTGGAATTGGGGGAGGCACCTTAGATGAAAGAAAGGGCATACAGCACTCGATCGGGTGTTATTCATTATTGGACACATATCGTGGATGCCGACGCTGTCACAATTGTATTTCTGCCGGGATTGACAGCAGACCACAGGCTGTTTGATAAGCAAATTTCCTGTTTTGAAGGCAAGTATAATGTTCTCGTTTGGGACGCGCCGGCGCATGCTGCTTCATGGCCGTTTACATTTGATTTTAACTTGATGGATAAGGCGCGGTGGCTGGATGGAATTTTAGAACAGGAAAATATTAAGAATCCTGTGATTGTCGGTCAATCCATGGGAGGCTATGTGGGGCAGGCGTATGCCGAGCTTTATCCGAATAAGCTGTGTGGGTTTGTTTCCATTGATTCCGCGCCCCTTCAAAGAAAATATGTTACCGGAATTGAGCTTTGGCTTTTGAAAAGGATGGAACCGGTATACTACTATTATCCTTGGAAGTCTCTTTTGAAGTCCGGAACAAATGGGGTCGCAACATCAGAATATGGAAGGAAATTGATGCGCCAGATGATGATGGTGTATGACGGAGACCAAAAACGGTACGCACAAATCTCAGGCCACGGCTTCCGGATACTGGCAGAGGCCATGGAAATGGATTTGCCTTACGAGATCAAATGCCCGGCATTGCTGATTTGCGGAGAAAAGGATCATGCCGGTTCCTGTATCCGGTATAATAAAGCATGGCATAAGAACACCTCCATTCCGCTGGAATGGATTAAAGGTGCCGGGCACAATTCAAACACGGATGAACCGGACATCATTAACCGGTTGATCGAAGGTTTTATAAAGAAGCTTTCATCGTATATGGACAGATAACATGTCTGGTGCCAAATGGAGCAGGGAAAGTCATTCAATTGATAACGCGGAGCGTGACATCGGCAAACGGTGCTGCGCTCTGCGTTTTTGCCGGAATGCGGCCCTGAACCTGAAAAATTGACACATCCGGCTTTGATTTTCGCCTATATACTTTTTCTCAGATCTGGTAGAATGAGAATATGTACCGTCGAGGAAAGATTTCGCCGTGAATGTATGAGATGGAAGAAAGTGAGGAGATTGTATATGAACCAGGATAAAATAGTGATTCGGGGGCTGCGGCAGAACAATCTGAAGAATGTGTCGCTGGATATTCCCAAGGGCAAAATCGTGGTGTTTACCGGGGTGTCCGGTTCGGGAAAGTCCAGCATCGTGTTTGACACCATCGCCGCGGAGAGCCAGCGGCAGATGAACGAGACCTATACCGCGTTCATACGGGGACGGCTGCCCAAATACGAGAAGCCCAAGGTAGAGCGGATTGACAATCTCTCCGCTTCCGTTATCGTGGACCAGTCCCGGTTAGGCGGTAATGCCCGCTCCACCGTGGGCACCATCAGCGACATGTACGCTGCCCTGCGGCTGCTCTACTCCCGCATCGGAACACCCTATGTGGGGACTGCCTCCTATTTCTCCTTCAATGATCCCAACGGCATGTGCCCGGAGTGTTCCGGCATCGGCAAGGTCATGACCATAGATATTGAAGGCCGCATCGACCCGGAAAAAACCTGGAATGAGGGCATGGCTGATCTGCCGGCCTTCCATGTGGGCAACTGGTACTGGAAGCAGTACGCCGAATCCGGTCTGTTCCCGCTGGACAAGAAGTGGAAGGATTTTACCGAGACCGAACGCAACCGCCTGCTCTACGGTGCGGACACCCCTGACGGCAAGCGGCTGAGCAAAAAGGTGGATGGCGTTTCCCACTACCTGCACCGGATGCTCATCAACCGGGATACCTCCAATCTGAAAGAGGCCTCCGTCAAGCGGCTGATGTATCTGGTGGAGGAAAAGCCCTGCCCGGTGTGCCGGGGGCGGCGGCTCAACGCCAAAAGCCTTTCCTGCAAGGTGGCGGGGTACAGCATCGACGAGATGTGCGCCATGGAATTTACCGAATTGGTAACGGTGCTGCGCACCATTGACGACCCCAGAGCCAGAACCATCGTGGATACCCTGACCGCATCCCTGACCCGGATGATCGACATTGGTCTGCCGTACCTCTCCATGGACCGGGAATCCAGCACGCTTTCCGGGGGTGAGGCCCAACGATTAAAGCTGGTGCGCTACATGGGCAGCTCCCTGACGGGCATGACCTACATCTTCGATGAGCCCAGCACCGGTATGCACCCCCGGGATGTCTACCGGATGACCCGGCTCCTGCAAAGCTTGCGGGACAAGGGCAACACCGTGCTGGTGGTGGAGCACGACAAGGATGTGATCTCCATCGCCGACGAAGTCATTGACGTGGGCCCTCTGGCAGGCAAAAACGGCGGCGAGATTCTGTTCCAGGGCAGCTACGAGGCCTTGCTGCTGTCCGGCACCCGTACCGGAAACGCCCTGAAGCAGATTACGTCGCTGAAAGCCGCGCTCCGGATACCGAAATCCGTGCTCCCAGTGCGAAACGCCTGCGCGCACAATCTGAAAAATGTTTCGGTGGATATCCCGCTGGATGTGCTGACGGTGGTCACCGGTGTGGCGGGTTCCGGCAAAAGCTCCCTCATCCGGGATGTGTTCGCCAAGCAGTATGCCGACCGGGTGGTGCTGGTGGACCAGTCCCCGGTGACGGCCACCGGCCGCTCCACCCCGGCAACCTTTCTGGGCTTCTTCGATGAAATCCGCAAGGTGATGGCGGCGGAAAACGGCGTGGATGCATCCCTGTTTTCCTTCAACAGCAAGGGCGCCTGTCCTGTCTGCGGAGGCCGGGGACAGATTGTGACGGAGCTGGTGTTTATGGATCCGGTCACCACGGTGTGCGAGGCCTGCGAGGGCAAGCGGTACAGTGAGGAAGCCCTGTCCTATCGGTATAAGGGCAAAAACATTGTAGAGATTCTGGATATGTCCGCCGGGGAAGCCTACGAGTTTTTCAAGGAGAACCGGAAGCTCCGCAAGGCCCTTGGGGCCATGCTGGAGGTGGGCCTGCCGTACCTCTCTCTGGGACAACCCCTGTCCACCCTCTCCGGAGGTGAGCGGCAGCGGGTGAAGCTGGCCAAATACCTGGACAAGAAGGGCAACATCTATGTGCTGGACGAGCCCACCACCGGCCTGCACGCTTCTGATGTTCAGAAGGTCATGGAGCTGCTGGACAGTCTGGTGGATCGCGGCAACACCGTCATTGTCATTGAGCACAATCTGGATGTGATGAAGCAGGCGGACTGGCTCATCGACGTGGGACCGGACGGCGGCACTGCCGGCGGAGAGATCGTCTTTACCGGTACACCGAAGGAAATGGTGGAACAATCCCATACGATCACAGCAGAATACCTCAGAAAATCGCTGTAAGGAATAGGGTGAAAATCCCGATTTGCTGCGAAATGCTTGACTCACTTTGCCAGTGATGTTGTTTGGAAGATCCCCGGCCACACCGATGGCCGGGGAATTTTTATCAGGATTCAGGAAGAGAACTGCGTTTTTTGAAAGATCCCATTGACAGCTAACAACTATTAGCTTATTATTAGGCTAACAAATGTTAGCCCAGGAGGTATTATGGAGAACAAAACAACGAAACAACAGATTTTGAGGGAAGCAGTCAACCTGTTTTCCAAAGAGGGGTATGAAGCTGTCCGTGTGGACCAGATTGCAAAAGCCGTCGGGATCAAAGCACCTTCCCTTTATAAACATTACAAAAGCAAACGTGATATTTTTGACAGTATTTTGCGGTTTATGGAACAACAGGATAGAGAACGGGCGACTGCCTGTTCTATGCCGGATGGAACGGTGGAGGAGATGCCGGAGATTTATGCCCAATCGTCCATAGAGGATCTGATCACATTCAGCAAGCGGCAGTTCCGTTATTGGACAGAAGATGATTTTGCAGCATCGTTCCGAAAAATGCTGACCGTGGAGCAATACCGCAGCGCAGAGATGCGTCGTCTTTACCATCAGTATCTCGGCGCCGGTCCCCTGAAATATGTTGCAGATTTGCTGGGGTCCCAGGAAGAAGCCCTGGCATTTTATGGCCCCATGTACTTGCTGTACAGCGTCTACGATGACGCAGATGATAAGGCATCCGTATTTGCATTGCTGGATGCCCATTTAGAGAGGTGGAGCAAATGAGTTTTTATATCCCGGACCGCTGGGCGCTGCTGGCTGGTCAGAACCCGGAACAGACCATAGGACGGATTACGCTGCAGGAAAAAGGCATCTATCGAATTTGCACCAGCGCAGGCGAACAGAAGGCTTTGGTTTCCGGCAAATTCCAATTTGAAGCACAGTCCGTGTCTGATTACCCGGCTGTGGGCGACTATGTGATGGTCAGCTGTGCCGATCCGGATATGGCTATCATCCATCAGGTGCTGCCCCGCAAAAGCCTGTTTGTACGCAAGGCAGCAGGCACATCCAAAACAGAACAGGTGGTAGCTGCCAATATCGACACGGTATTTCTTTGCATGAGCCTGAACAATGATTTCAACCTGCGCCGTCTGGAACGTTACCTGGCTGTTGCCTGGGAAAGCGGCGCCGACCCGGTGGTGCTGCTGACCAAAGCCGACTTATGCGAGGATCTTTTCCGGAAGCAGTGTGAGGTGGAAGCCATAGCCGTAGGCGTACCGATCCTGATTACCTCTGCCATGGACCCGGATGGATATGGGCAGATCATGCCTTATGTCACGGCGGGCAGGACCGTTGCCTTTGTGGGTTCCTCCGGCGTGGGTAAGTCCACATTGATCAACCGCCTGCTGGGGGAAGAACGCCTGGCGACAGACGGACTGCGAAATGACGACAAGGGCCATCACACCACCACGCATCGGGAATTGCTGCTTCTGCCCAATGGCGCCATGGTCATTGATACACCGGGTATGCGGGAGCTGGGAATGTGGGATGCCGCGTCGGGGGTCGAGCAGACCTTCGCGGATATTGAAGCCCTGGCGTCCCGGTGCCGCTTCCGCAACTGCTCCCATACGAACGAACCGGGCTGCGCCGTTCGGGATGCCATCCGGAGGGGCGAGCTGGATGACGGCCGCTGGCAGTCCTATCAAAAGCTGAAAAACGAAAATGCCTATGCCGCCGACAGTGAAAGCTATCTGGCTGCGAAAGAAAAGAAATTCAGGGAGATTTCGAAAATCAACAAGAGTAAGCGAAAAAGGTAATATGGATGAAGGACCCACGCAGTAAGAAATACGATACCGGGCTTTTTTCCGGTATTCAGCCGGAGAAATGCCCCCCGGCACGGTGTAAGCTCTGGGAAAAGCAGCCGGTGGAGGCATAGAAGAGCAAGCCTATCCGAGATCGGTGGGATGGAAGCCCAGACAGATTTGTGTGTCCACAAGGAAAGGATAAAGGATGCTGCGGAGAGGAATCAAAAATCCTGCGGAAAAGTGAAATGCAGGAATATGACCGCCGGATAAAAGCAGTGCAAGAAAAATTTCAGAAATAAAATGTTACATGATGGTACGCGGAGCGGAGACGATTGTGCGCGTGGGGAGATATGAACAGGCGGTGGGGGAGGGAGAGCACCCGGTGAGACACCCCCCAGCGGCACTGCTGGAATGTCCATGCAAGGAGATTGAAAAAGGCGGACGAAAAATTTAGGGATATTGCAAAATGAATTCCTCAATCATAGAAAAGGGATTGTAGTTTTTCCACAGAGAAAGCCCGGTGTGCTTCGGCTGTCTGCCGGCACCTTCCCACCGGGGATCTTTTGAGCGGACGCCTAAAATTTGGAAAGTATTTATGAAGAATATATGAAGTTTGACTTGACGACGGTTGGGAAAGATGCTAGAATACCGGTGAAAGATTTGTTTCATTTTGAGTGAAAATGAATAAATAGAATACATAAATGAATAATCGCGTTTTCTTTTTGTTCACGAACAGAAAAACCGGTCATCCATTCACTGCACACGGCAGTGGTGGAACAATGGAGCCGGGACTTTCGATGACCTTGAGAGGGAGACAAATCAATCAAAAAACAATTTGGAGGGAAAATATGAAACACCTGAGACGGATCCTGTGTCTGGTTCTGGCTGTCGTGATGCTGTCCACTGCAGTCATCGCCGCCAGCGCCTGCACCACCGTCGCCGCAGGTAAGAACGCAACGGATAACGGCGCCGTTATGGTTGCACACACCTGCGACGGTTGGTATGACCATCGTATCCAGATCGTTGAAGGCGGCAAGCACAAAGCTGGCGAAGTCGTCGAGATCTGGGGCGACCCCTGTACCGCAACCAAGAATGAAGTCACCCTGACTGGCACCATTCCCCAGGCAGAAGAGACCTATACTTACTTCAACATCGGCTACCCCTTCATGAACGAGAAGGGCGTTGTGATGAGTGAGTTCACCTGGTCCGGTGACTACAACAACTTCCAGAACAGCACCGGTATGTTCTGGATCGCCAACCTGGAGATGCTGGGCCTGCAGAGAGCTGCCACCGCCAAGGAAGCAGTTCAGGTCATGGGCGCTCTGGCAGAAGAGTATGGTTACATCGACGGCGGCGAGTGCCTGCTGGTCGCTGACCAGAACGAAGTGTGGATCTTTGAGATCTGCGGACCCGGCCCCCTGTGGACTCCCGGTTCCGAAGCACCCGGCGCACACTGGGCCGCTCGTCGTGTTCCCGATGACCAGGTCTTTGTAGGCGCCAACCGTTCCCGTTTGGGCGTCATTGACTTCGACGACGAGAACGTCCTGTACAGCACCGACATCACGGTGTGGCCTGAGCAGCTGGGTCTGTGGAAGGAAGGCGAAGAGTTCAACTTCACCAACATCTTCAACCCCACTCCCTATGGCTACATGTTCTACGCATCCCGCCGCGAGTGGAGAGCATTCTCCCTGATCGCTCCTTCCCAGGAGTTCCCCGTGGTGGATCGTTGGACCCACTATGACTTTGCCATCACGCCCGATGAGCCTGTGACCAAGCAGCTGATCATGCGTGACATTTACAGCGACCATCTGGAAGGCACTCCCTATGATCTGACCCAGGGTCAGGCAGCGGGTCCCTTCGGCAACCCCACCCGTTGGCAGGTGCCGGGCAGCATGAAGCCCGAGACCGGCGAGGACTGGGAGCGCATCATCGCTCAGTTCCGCTGCAGCTACAGCTTCGTTGCTGAACTGCGTCAGGATATGCCCGGCGAAATCGGCTCCGTGCTGTGGTTCGGTGAAGACTCCCCCGACACCACCGTTTACGTCCCCATCTACGCTGGCACCACCGAGGTCCCCGTGGAATGGTCCACCGGTGACCGCAAGAGCTTCGATGAGGACTGCGCATGGTGGGCATTCAACTTCGTCAACAACTACGCAAACTTGAACTGGGCAGAAATGTACCCTGTCATCCGGGAGCGCAAGTTCGAGATCGAAGATGCTCTGTTTGCTGAGCAGGCCGAGGTCGATGCCAAGGCAATGGAACTGTACAACAAGGGCGACCTGAAGGGCGCCAAGAAGTACCTGACCGAGTACGTCTGCGAGACTCTGAATGAAGTCAACGACGCATGGTGGTCCTTCGCTTGGGAACTGGTGGGCACCTACTATGATGGTATCCGCATCAACGAGGACGGCACCTCCACCACCCTGGGCTATCCCACGGAATGGCTGGTCGAGGTCGGCTACGGCCAGACTTCTCTGGATGACATCGCTATGCTGAACGGCGAGACGAAGGAAGAAGCCCCTGCTGAGACCGAGGCCGCTCCCGTGGCAACCGAGGCTGCTCCCGCTGAGACTCTGGCTCCCGAAGTGAATGTCACTTCCAGCAATACCACCGCTCTGATCATCGGCATCGTGGCTGCCATTGCTGCTGCCGCTGTTGCCTTCTTTGTTCTGAAGAAGAAGAAAGACTAATGAACCACTTTCGTCCATCGGGGCTGCCGCCTTGCGACGGCCCCAGGGACAAGTATTTTACTGAAACCTTTAAAGGAGATAATTTATCATGAAGATGACCCGTGTTGTCGCTTTCCTGCTGGCTATGATGCTGATGCTGACCGCTTGCGGCGGTTCTGCTGCTCCCGCTGCCACCGAAGCTCCCGCTGCTACCGAAGCCCCCGCTGCGGCTGAGGCTCCTGCCGCTCCCGCTGCCCCCGTTGAGTTTAACGGCAAGCTGGTTGGCCCCTTCGCTGTTACTTCCTGCGGCCAGTCCCCCGGAGCAACCATGCTGAACGTGGTTGCTACCCAGGCCGGTCTGACCTCCGTCAACGACAATGCTATGACCGCTGCTGATCTGCCCGCTGAAACCAAGACCCTCATCATCACCATGGGCACCTCCGGCAAGGGCATGGGCGCTGCCGGTACTGACGTGGGCATGGAAGTTGCCCGCTGCACTGAGCTGGCCAACGCTGCCAAGGCTGCCGGCATGCTGGTCTGCGCTGCTCACGTTGAAGGTATGTCCCGCCGTACCGACGCCAACGACCAGGCTTCCATCGACGGCGTCCTGGCCCTGGCTGACGTTGTCCTGGTTATCGAGGATTCCGACTCCGACAACTTCTTCACTGACTACTGCAACACCAACGGCCTGCCTCTGCTGAAGGTCGGCGTTGCTCTGGACGCAGGCACCGTCATGGAATAATCGCTGTTCCAACGATCCGCTGATCTGCAGGCGGGTTCCGCCCGCCTGCATCCCAGATTTTGTTAGAAAAGGAGTGCATTAACTCGTGTTTACTATGTATCATCACGCCTTTGTGGTGATCGCGGTGATCATCGTTGCATTCATTGCTGCCAAGAAGTTCAAGCTCAACACAGAGCTGACCATGCTGGTGGCTTCCATTGCCGCACTGATTGCGCATGTGATTACCCCGATGGGCGCTGACGTACGCTCCGAGCTTCCCTTCACCGAAATTATCCGTCATTTCGTGGAAGGCACCTTTACTTACTTTGACGTCTGCATGACCTTCCTGTCTGCAACCTTCTTCATGACCCTGTACAAGGAAGCCGGCGGCATCGACTACCTGGTTCGTGTCATCGTTGATAAGTTCTATAAGAAGCGCATTGTTCTGCTGCTGCTGTTGATGATCATCATGATGATCCCCGGTGCTGTCACCGGCTCCGGTGCTACCACCGTTCTGACTGTGGGCGGCCTGGTCGGCGCTGTCCTGGCTACCATGGACGTCAAGGAAGAGCGTCGCGTGGCTCTGGTCTTTATGCTGGCTGCCATGTCCGCTGCCTGCCCCCCCATCAACCTGTGGGCTATGATGGCTGCCGCTGGCGCCAATATGCCTTACACCGGCTTCGGCATGCCCCTGCTGCTGCTGACCGTCGCCGGCGCTCTGTTCGCCACCTTCTATCTGACCCGCGGCGCCAAGTGCAACAAGGAGACCGCAGAAGTTGTTGCTGCTCTGCCTGAGGCTCCCGCTGGCTGGAATCTGATCAAGTCCCTGATTCCCTTCATCGTGCTGCTGATCGCCATTCTGGGCGCCCGCGTTGTGCCCGCTTATTGGCCCGTCATCGGCATGCCCATGATCTTCGGCTTCTCCGCTCTGGCTGTCGTTCTGGTCAGCCCCAAGAAGGTCAACCTGATGGAAGTCGGCCTGACCACCGTCAACAACCTGAAGGAACTGGTTGGCATCATGGTCGTGGTTGGTATCCTGAACCAGATCCTGACCCTGACCGGCGCTCGTGGCCTGGTCTCTCTGGGCGTTGTCATCCTGCCCATCTGGCTGCTGTTTGCTGCCCTGTGGATCATCCTGCCCGTTTCTGAAGGTGTCCTGCAGTACGCTGTTGCACCTCTGTTCGGTGTTCCCCTGATCATGCTGTTCAATATGCTGGGCTACAACCCCGTCATTGCTCTGTCCTGCTGGGCTGTCATGTGGCCCTGCGGTGACTGCCTGCCTCCCACCGCTGTTGTTGGTAAGGCTGCCGTCATGCAGATGGAATATAAGGGCGACTATGTCAAGGGCTTCCTGAAGAACGTGATGGTTCCCGTTCTGGTGGTTCTGGCAATCTGCACCGTCGTTATGATTTTCAACAAGCCTATCGGCTCTTTCCTGGGGGTGTAATGCATGTTAGTCTACATTAATGGTTTTATTACTCTGTGCACTTACGGCATTGCCCTGTTCTTCCTGATTTCCATCGTTCGTTCCTTCCTGAAGACCAAGAACGTTCAGGATGCCATTGTTTATGCAGTTATGATGGTTCCCTTCATCCTGCGTATGCTGCGGCTGAAGTAAGGAGGAAGTGCATATGAAGAAGTTGAATCTCAATACCGTCAAAATCATTTGCGTCTGCGTGATCGCATTCTGCATGGGTATTGCCGGTTTCCTGTTCCATGAACACCGTACATTCAAAGAGACCGTGGTTGTCAGCGAAGGCTGCACCGAGGTCAAGAATCTGAGCGATTACAGCACTGCCATCGCTCCCGGCTCCATCAATGACTGCAACATCTACATCTACGACAGTGGTGTGGAAGGCGGTTCTTTCCTGATTATCGGCGGCTCCCACCCCGAAGAGCCCACCGGCCCCATGGCTGCCCAGCTGATTGCTGAGAACCTGAAGGTCAAGCAGGGCAAGGTTTACATTATCACCCACGCAAACACCTCCGCCTCCACCATCACCCGTATCGGTGAGGCTTATCCCCGTTTCTTCAATGTGGAAACCAAGTGGGGCACCAAGACCTGGCGTATGGGCCAGCGTCATGCTGCTGAGCTGGACTCCTGGCCTGATCCCGAGGTGTACATCCACTATCCCTCCGGCCAGAACCTGGCCAACGTGGACATCCGTAACCTGAACCGTAACTGGCCCGGTAAGGAAGATGGTCTGATCAGTGAGCGTACCGCATTTGCTATCATGGAAATGATCCGCAATGAGGGCATTGACTACACCCTGGACTACCACGAAGCAGAGCTGGAGTACTCCGTTGAGAACACCCTGGTTGCTCACGACAGAGGCTTCGACGTTGCTTCCATGGTCTCCATGACCCTGACCGCTGAAACCTTCGATGTGCCCATTGGCATGGAGTTCTCTCCCGCTGCTCTGCGTGGTCTGTCTCACCGTGACATCGGTGACCACTCCGACGCCGCTTCCTTCCTGGTGGAAGTCGCCGAGCCCATGCTGGACCGTATCCGCGGCATCACCGATGAGAAGCTGCTGATGGAAGGCAAGGATATCTTCGTCATCAAGGCTGGCGAGCATGGCCTGCTGTACGCTCCCATGGACGAGAATGGCTGGCCCATCGAGAAGCGTGTTGCCCGTCATGTGGCCACCACCGCCAAGCTGATTGAAATGTATACCATGATGCATCCCGATCAGACTGTGGTCGTTGAAGGCCTCCCCGCCTACGAGGATCTGCTGGTGGATATCGGTGTTTACTACCACAATCCTGCCGCTGCTGATCCCAGCCGTGTCTACTACGATTAATCTCTGATTGTATCCCCGATCGAAACCGCAAGCCATCCCCCATCACCCGGGGGATGGCCCGACAAACAGAAATTGGAGGAAAAATATGAAACACCTGAGACGGATCCTGTGTCTGGTTCTGGCTGTCGTGATGCTGTCCACTGCAGTCATCGCCGCCAGCGCCTGCACCACCGTCGCCGCAGGTAAGAACGCAACGGATAACGGCGCCGTTATGGTTGCACACACCTGCGACGGTTGGTATGACCATCGTATCCAGATCGTTGAAGGCGGCAAGCACAAAGCTGGCGAAGTCGTCGAGATCTGGGGCGACCCCTGTACCGCAACCAAGAATGAAGTCACCCTGACTGGCACCATTCCCCAGGCAGAAGAGACCTATACTTACTTCAACATCGGCTACCCCTTCATGAACGAGAAGGGCGTTGTGATGAGTGAGTTCACCTGGTCCGGTGACTACAACAACTTCCAGAACAGCACCGGTATGTTCTGGATCGCCAACCTGGAGATGCTGGGCCTGCAGAGAGCTGCCACCGCCAAGGAAGCAGTTCAGGTCATGGGCGCTCTGGCAGAAGAGTATGGTTACATCGACGGCGGCGAGTGCCTGCTGGTCGCTGACCAGAACGAAGTGTGGATCTTTGAGATCTGCGGACCCGGCCCCCTGTGGACTCCCGGTTCCGAAGCACCCGGCGCACACTGGGCCGCTCGTCGTGTTCCCGATGACCAGGTCTTTGTAGGCGCCAACCGTTCCCGTTTGGGCGTCATTGACTTCGACGACGAGAACGTCCTGTACAGCACCGACATCACGGTGTGGCCTGAGCAGCTGGGTCTGTGGAAGGAAGGCGAAGAGTTCAACTTCACCAACATCTTCAACCCCACTCCCTATGGCTACATGT
The DNA here is from genome assembly GCA_051867165.1 of Faecousia sp. Lineage (GTDB taxonomy): Bacteria > Bacillota > Clostridia > Oscillospirales > Oscillospiraceae > Faecousia. The sequence continues at coordinate 17,508 of JBJDYI010000056.1, forward strand.
TCTACGCATCCCGCCGCGAGTGGAGAGCATTCTCCCTGATCGCTCCTTCCCAGGAGTTCCCCGTGGTGGATCGTTGGACCCACTATGACTTTGCCATCACGCCCGATGAGCCTGTGACCAAGCAGCTGATCATGCGTGACATTTACAGCGACCATCTGGAAGGCACTCCCTATGATCTGACCCAGGGTCAGGCAGCGGGTCCCTTCGGCAACCCCACCCGTTGGCAGGTGCCGGGCAGCATGAAGCCCGAGACCGGCGAGGACTGGGAGCGCATCATCGCTCAGTTCCGCTGCAGCTACAGCTTCGTTGCTGAACTGCGTCAGGATATGCCCGGCGAAATCGGCTCCGTGCTGTGGTTCGGTGAAGACTCCCCCGACACCACCGTTTACGTCCCCATCTACGCTGGCACCACCGAGGTCCCCGTGGAATGGTCCACCGGTGACCGCAAGAGCTTCGATGAGGACTGCGCATGGTGGGCATTCAACTTCGTCAACAACTACGCAAACTTGAACTGGGCAGAAATGTACCCTGTCATCCGGGAGCGCAAGTTCGAGATCGAAGATGCTCTGTTTGCTGAGCAGGCCGAGGTCGATGCCAAGGCAATGGAACTGTACAACAAGGGCGACCTGAAGGGCGCCAAGAAGTACCTGACCGAGTACGTCTGTGAGACTCTGAATGAAGTCAACGACGCATGGTGGGCATTTGCTTGGGAACTGGCAGGCACCTACTATGACGGCATCCAGATCAACGAGGATGGCACCTCCACCACCATCGGCTATCCCACAGATTGGCTGATTGAGGTTGGCTACGGCCAGACTTCCCTGGATGACATTGCCGCTCTGGGCAAATAATCTCTCATAACATATTGATCCCTCGATAATCCGGAGCCCTCCTGCCAAAAGGCGGGAGGGCTTTTCCATTGACGGCTGACAATTGACAATTTCATGGGAATTCCAGATAAAATGTGTCATTTTTATCCAGGGGACATGAGGGTACTGTGTTTCTGCGTTGAAAACTACAAAATGCCGGAATTGTCAGTTTTCAGCTGTTAATCATGTTTGTGTATCAAATTTCTATGGAGGATTGTATGCTGATCTGTATCACTGTCCTGACAATAGCGTATCTTCTCTATCTTCTCTGGGAGAAGAAAACCAATGAAAAAGCGCTGGCATCCTTCCGCTATGTGATTCATGTCAACGGCATCCGGGGCAAAACGGGTACCTGCCGCCTGATCGACGCCCATCTCAGAGGCGCCGGTTACCGTGTCTTTACCAAAACCACCGGCACGGATGCCTGCTGGATTGACACGGAAGGGGTGGAGCACGAGATTCGCCGCTGGGGCAATGCAAATATTGCAGAACAACTGGCCATGATCCGCCGGGCTTACAAGGAGAAAGCGGAGGTGCTGATTATTGAGTGCATGGCGGTGCAGCCGGAACTGCAGCAGGTGGCCCAAACACAGATGGTGAAGGGACGCCTCAACGTCATTACCAATGTGCGCTACGACCATATTTTTGAAATGGGAGAGACGCTGGAAGAAATCGCCGAAAGTCTGGCAGGCACCATTCCTGAAAACGGGGTTCTTTTTACATCGGATGAAGCCTTTTATCCCTATTTCACCGAAATTGCCCGACAGAAAAACACGGAAGTCATTCTCTGCAAGGCGGATGGAGCGGGAACCGCGGAGAACGAAGCCATTGCCCGGACGTTGGGAGAATACATCGGGATTCCCGCCGAAACATTCCCTCAGCATATCTCCCATTACCGGGAGGATTTCGGCGTCCAGAAGATGTATAAAAAGGAAAAAGGAAGATTTCTCAATCTGTTTTCGGTCAATGATCCCCAGTCAACCCGAAAGGTGCTGGAGCAATACTATACGGATACATCCGACCTGGTATTCCTATATCATAACCGGGCGGACCGCCCGGATCGGCTGCTGCTGTTTGCCAGATATTTTTTCCCGGAACTGCCCTACCGGAAGGTCATTGTCATGGGAGAAGCCCGGAGCCTGGCCATCCGTCAACTGAAAAAACATGGCATCAGACGGGTGGAAGAGGCGAAAAACTGGCAGTGTGCCCTGTCCCAATGCGGCGACGCGGATTTGGTTGGCATTGGCAACATCAAGGGCCAGGCCTATGAAATGATCACCCATTTTGAAGGAGGGTTGAAAAATGAATGAGCTTGCGGTACTGGCCCTGCTGGTCAGCCTGATTTTTACGGAATTCACCAATTTGCTGCCCGGTGGTATCATTGTTCCGTTCTATTTTGTACTGTACCTGGATGATCCGGTGAAGATCATTGCCACGGTGGCCTCCTCGCTGATTGCGGTGGGTGTGATGAAGGTGCTGTCCCGGTATACCATTCTCTATGGCCGCCGGAAATTTGCCATGTATCTGATCATCGGTATTCTGGAGAAGATCATTTTTACCTATGTGTACTTCGGCAATTCCTATATGTTCTATAACCTGTCCATGACGATTGGCTATCTGGTGCCGGGTATTCTGGGCCGGGAGATGGAAAAGCAGGGAATTGTGAAAACCCTGGGTTCTTTGACCATTGTGGTGCTGGTGATTCGGCTGCTGCAGATTGTGCTGATATAGGAATTGTGCCATGAAGAAAACGAATGTGTTTCGACTGACAGCATTGGCTGTTTTGCTGCTGTCCTTTGTTCTGCTGGAAGCGACCCGCCTTACCATTCCGGCATCGGACAGCCGGGAGAAGGAGGAAGCCTCCCGGCGGGCCGCAGCCTGTTACCAGGCGATTTATGAACTGAAAACCCAAATGGGAATTCCCATGGACCCCATTGCCGATGTCAACCACACCGGCATGATCGGTCAGGACTACACCTTCATCACCACAACCGTTGGCAATCTGGAGGCCAAGCGCACCGCCATCAATCCCAATATGGCAGCGGTGGTGGTGGATATGTTCCGGGAACTGGAACTGCAGCCGGGGGATAAGGTGGCCATCAATTGCTCCGGTTCTTTCCCTGCACTGAATATTGCGGTGATGTGCGCGGTGGAGGTGCTGGAGTTGGACCCCTACCTGATTTCCTCCTTTGGCTCTTCCACCCATGGAGCCAATGACCCGGAGCTGACCTGGCTGGACATGGAGCATCACCTTTACAGCAACGGCTTGCTGCAGCATAAAAGTGATCTGTTTTCCATCGGCGGGATGCTGGATCAGGGACTGGAAATGCCTCGGGAACTGGTGGAGGAGATCGTCACACGCATCAAAGGCTATGGTTATACCCAGTTTTTTGACGATGACCTGCTGCACAATGTACGCCGCCGCTATCAGCTTTACCGGGACCAGGGGGATGTGAAATGCTTTGTGAATGTGGGCGGTAATGATGCCTCCTTTGGAGACAGTTCTGTCATGGTCCATACTGACGGCGGAATTCTGACGGAGCTGTCGGAAAAAGACAATTCCACGGGCCTGGTGCAACTGTTCCTGAAGGATGGGACACCGGTAATCCATCTGCTGAATATGAAGAGTCTGGCGACGGAATACGGTTTGCCCATCGACCCGGTGCCGCTGCCAGAGCCCGGGATGGGGGATATTTATTATGAAGTCCAGTACCGAAAGGAACTTGCGGCTGCGGGCCTTGTGCTGGCGACGATTTTCCTGTGGCTTGGCCGGGAACGAAAGAGACCTTAGAGAAAACCGACAGGGAGACGTGATCCCTGTCGGTTTTTGCCTGTTATTCCATAAAATCCTCCCATCAGCAGATTGGCACATTTTTGTCGGAGAATCTGATGTGGAATGTTTCAAAACGGTCTGCTGCAAAAGCGAAAATGAAATATTTCTGTCAGAAATAAGAAAATATGTTTTTCTCAGGAAAACATCTTGACGAACAATAGGGAAAGTGCTAGAATATGCACGAAGGAAAAATTGCACAAAATTGGACGAGATGACCATTTCTCAAAAAGATGCCCCAAGAGCTCTTGGAGAAAATGCATAGGAAAAATGCAAATTTGCATGGATTCGTGCAGGAAAGCTGGATGTGCGCGAGCCAAATACAATTGTGCGCGAAAAGCATGGAAATGCCAGCTGCGAGAGAATTGACCGATTAACCGATGGCCCGATTTTGTCCGGAATGGGATTTAACAGGGGGAGACCAATGAAAAAAATAATTTCCATTGTGCTGGCTGCTGTGCTGGCACTTTCTGCCTTTTCAGGCTGCAGTGCAGCGCAGGATAGTGGGACTGTTGGCGAGAATCTGACCCCCACCATGTTCCGGGATATTACCGGAATTGAACATGACGAAATTGTCATGACGGTGGGACAGACGGAAGTGCCGGCGGAACTGTATTTCTACTGGGTCTGTTATGTGTGCAGTTCCCTGGAATACAACATTCTCAATGAGTACAGCAATTACGGCATGTACGGGTCCTGCGTTAACAAGGAAACCATGACCATCAACTGGGAAGGGGAGTATGCGGGATTGCCGCTGATGGACTATGCGCTGTCCCAGGCAGAGAGTACCATCAAGTATTACATGTCCATTGAAGAGATGGCGGAAGAGAAAGGTGCTGCACTGACCACCAACAATCGGGTGGATATGGAAAATACCTTCCGGCGGGCCGTGGAAGAAATGGGTGGAGAAGATGAATTTCTCAACTATCTGAAAATGCTGGGCATCAGCCGGGAGAATTTCGACCGGATCTCCGCTGCCAGCTATCTGTATATGAATTTGCTGGATCAGGTGTTCCAGCCGGGAAGCGACCTGTATTTGTCGGATGAGGATTATAATACATACGCCACCTATGCCGATCACATTCTGATCGCCACCCAGGATATCCGGACCGGTGAGCAGCTCCGCCCCGAAGAGGCCGTGGAGAAGTACCAGATCGCCGAGGATCTGGTGGAGCAGCTTCGTGCCAGCGAGGATCCCGTTGCTCTGTTCGAGGAACTGGCGGATGAATACAGCGATGATCCCAGCCGGGCAGACAATCCCACCGGTTTCATCTACACCGCCGGCTCTATGGTGCCTGAATTTGAGGCAACCGCCTCGACCCTGCAGGTGGGGGAAATCAGTGATCCGGTGCAGAGCGACTATGGCTTCCACATTATCCTGCGGCGTGATCTGAACGAAGCCCTGGCTGCGGATGAAAGCAAGAAGGTAGACATCGCCCGGGAATACCTGGATCAGCAGCTGGTGAAAAAGCGGAGCAATTCCCAGGTTACCTATAGTGAAGCACTGGACAGTGTTGACTGGACCCGGTTTTACGATCAATATATTTCTGAGGTAGAAAAAATTTCCGGCACGGCAGTCACTGCCGGTTAAGTACATATCAAATTGGAGTTTAGCGGGCTCCATGCTGATAAAAACCATCCAAGAGCGAAAAATTTAGGAGGGAATTTATGAAAATCATGAGAAAAGTGCTTTGTCTGGTCATGGCCATCGTGATGCTGTCTACCGCAGCCATCTCTGCCAGCGCCTGTACCACCATTGCAGTCGGTAAGGATGCTTCCGCCGACGGATCTACCATGGTTTCACACTCCGTTGACGGTTGGTACGACGAGCGTATCGAGATCGTCAAGGGCGGCACCCACGCCGAAGGTGAAATGGTGGATATCTACCGCGACCCCTGCCAGGACGGCTACCGCGAAGTCCAGCTGGTGGGTCAGATCCCCCAGGTTGCTGAGACCTATACTTACTTCGACACCGGTTACCCCTTCATGAACGAGAAGGGCGTTACCATCGGTGAGCACACCTGGTCCGGCGACTACAACGCTTTTTACAACGACCAGGCTGCTCTGCTGGTGATCGCAAACCTGCAGGCTCTGGGTCTGCAGCGTGCTTCCACCGCTAAGGAGTGCGTGCAGATCATGGGTGCGCTGGCTGAGCAGTACGGCTATGCTGATGGCGGCGAGACTCTGCTGGTTGCTGACAAGAACGAAGTGTGGATCTTCGAGATCTCTGGTCCCGGTATGCTGTGGACTCCCGAATCCGGCAAGCCCGGCGCCCACTGGGCCGCTCGTCGTCTGGCCGATGACGAAATCCACTCCGGTGCAAACCGCTCCGTCCTGCGTGAGATCGACTTCAACGATCCCGAGAACTTCATGTGGTCCACCGACATCACTGCCTATCCTCTGGAGCTGGGCTACTGGCAGGAAGGCGAGCCCTTCAACTACTCCATCATCTTTGATACCGTTGAAGGCAACATCGCTTACACCTGCTCCGGCCGTGTCTGGCGTGTTTACGACCTGCTGGCTCATTCCCAGGGCTTCGAGATCTGCAATGAAGAGCAGGCTCTGACCCAGCTGCCTTTCTCCGTCAAGCCCGACGAGAAGGTTACTCTGCAGGACATCTTCGCCGTCTACTATGACCACTACGAAGGCACTCCCTTCGATATGACTGTTGGTCTGGCCGCCGGTCCCTGGGGCAATCCCGTTCGTTACAGAACCAATTCCAAGCTCGTTCCTGAAGATGTGAAGAGCTTTAACTGGGAGCGCTCCATCGCCATCTACCGCTGCTCTTACTCCTTCGTGTCCCAGATGCGTCAGGATATGCCCGAGGAAATCGGTACCCTGCTGTGGTACGGTGCTGATTCCCCCGACACCACCGTTCACGTTCCCATCTATGCCGGTACCACTGAGGTTCCCGAGCAGTGGAGCCAGAGCAACCGTTGGGAGCTCGACAGAAACTGCGCATGGTGGGCATTCAACTTCGTCAACAACTGGGCTACCCTGGGCTGGAATGTGATCTATCCCGAAATCGCTGCAAAGCGTGACGAGATGGAGAGCAAGTTCATCTCTGAGATTCCCGATGTGGACGCAAAGGCTCTGGAACTGTACAACAAGGGTGATGTTGCCGGCGCCAAGAAGGTTCTGACCAAGTATGTCTGCGACACCATGGACTACACCTACAACGAGTGGTGGGATTTCGCCGACTACCTGGTTGGCCACTTCAACGATGGTATGACTGTTGACGCTGTCAACAAGGCTACCTCCGGCTTCCCCTACTCCACCGAGTATCTGGAGGCTGTTGACTACGGTCACACCCACCTGAATCAGTGGCTGGCCATCCCCGGCAATGCTCCTGCTGAAGAGCCTGCCGAGACCGAGGCTCCCGCTACTGAAGCACCTGCCGCCGAGGCACCCGCTGCCACCGAGGCTCCTGCTGAGCAGCCCGCTTCCAATGGCACCTCCTCCATGCTGATTGGCATCCTTATCGGCGCCATCGCAGCAGCTGCCATTGTCTACTTCCTGATGAAGAAGAAGAAGTAATCCTTCCCGCGAAATAAAAGAGGGTACGGCTTCGGCCGTACCCTTTTTTAATAGGACAGATTTTGGCAATCGGTTTTAATCCACTAAATTGGAATGAGTCCAATCGGAACAGACCGTTTGCCCATAAAATAACCTGCCGGAATGTACTCTCCGGCAGGTTGTTTTCCGTTATTCAGCGGCTTTGGTAGGCTCGGCAATGCCGGCTTCCGCCCGGGCCTTCTGGGCAGCGGCATCCGCATTTTCCAGGGCCACCTGTTCCACGGCCACGGCGTAGTCCTCATAGAACTTGCCCACATCCAGATCCTTGATGTCATCCAGAATCTCAATGGTGGCATCCTTGGCCAGCAGGGTCAGCAGGGTGGTCAGGTGGGTCTCAGCCAGGGAAACACGCTGCTCGGGGTCGTCTTCCAGAGCCTCCAGAAGATCCTTGCGCAGGATGATGTGATAGCCGTAGTCACTTTCCACGATATCGCTGATCTGACCGGGCTCCAGAGCGGCGGCAGCCTTCTCAAAGGACTCCACCATGGTGTTGGGCTTGTAGATGTAGCCGTTGGGGTTATTGGCACGGCCGGTGTCCTCGCTGTACTTGTCAGCCAGTTCCGTAAAGGTTGCGATGGGATCCTCCGCGGTGCGGATGGCTTCCAGGGTCTGCTCAGCCAGAACCTTCTGCTGTGCAACCAGGTCGGCGCTGAGAGGCTTGCCGGAGTCGCCGTCGATGGTCATAAAGAGAATGTGGTCGGCGTAGGTGGCGTAGTTGTTGTACTTTTCGGGGGCCAGATACAGGTCGGTGCCTTCCTGCAGGACCAGCAGCAACAGGTTGTCAAAGAGGTAGCTGGAGGCGGACAAATCTTCAAATGTCTCCTGGGAGATGCCCAGCTTGCGCAGATAGGCATCGAATTCCTCCTGACCGCCCAGTTCAGAAATGGCGGCGTTGAGACTATTCACAATGGAAGCCTTGTCAGCTTCGTCCAGACCGACATCGTATTTCTGGGCCATCAGGTCAATGGCGGTGTAGAAGGCGATGGTGCTTTCGGTTTCATCCTTCAGGTACTGGGCCAGAGACTTACCGTCCTGGAATTCGCCGGACCAGTTCAGTTTGCCGTCCTCATTCACCAGATCCTCATACATACCGTAATAGGCATTGTAGTTGATGATATTGTATTCCAGGGAAGCGCCCATGTAGGCCATCCAGTACAGATATTCTTCAGCGGAGATATTGACGCCACTGACGGTCATCACGGTTTTTTCAGGCGGAATTCCGGTGATATCGTAAAAAATACCGGCACTGCTACCGATAGATTTGTTTTCGGCGGTTTGATTCTGCGTTCCGGCACATCCGGTGAATACGGACAGTGTCAGAACAATGGCCAGCATCAGGCTAACCCATTTTTTCATTTTTGTTCCCTCGCATTTCTAAGATCTATAACCCGGTGTCTCTGCGGAAATCCTGCAAAACTGAAAGATTTCTGAAGAAATATTTCGATTTTTTCACCGCGGCATGCAAGAATTATATCATGTTGTGCCCTGTATGACAACAGGGAAAAAGAAAAAACCGGAGCGAAATTGTCGCTCCGGCATAGAATAACAGTACGGTGCCTTCCGGATCAAAAGAAATCATGCTGATCTGAACTTGAAATTAGAGATTTTTGAGAAGGGTTTGCAGCAGCTGCTCGCTGGCCTGATGGAATTGCTTCCCGTCCCATTTCAGATTGGGGCCCTTGGCGCACATTCTCATACAGGGTACATATTTCAGGGAGACATTCTTTCCGGCACAGAGCGCTTCAGCGGCCCTGGCCAGGGCGGCAGCCTTGGCGCAGTTGGGCCCGGCACAGAGTTCCAGCGTGTGGGTGTCCGACAGCCGCAGCCGGGGAATCCGGCGGATGATGGCCAGAAAGAATGTATCTTTTACGCCGTAGCAGTCCGCCATTTCAGCCAGAACGGATTGGGGGATGCTGCCGCCGTATTCTCGCTGCACTTCCGTCAGCAGGGAGATGACAATGCTTTGGTCTTTGGGAGCCCCCTGCTCTTTATAATAGGCCAGGGTTTCACGCAGATTCCAGTCCATAAAAACATCCTTACTTATAGTAGATGGGTTCGAGCAATCGGTCCATGGTGGGTCGGTCAATGGACTGGATCAGCTCGCCGGTGGCGTAATAGGTACCGATGACAGATTCGCAGAGCTTCCGGCACAGCCGTTCCAGATTCCGGACGCCATCTTCGGGACAGCGTCGGATCATCTCCTCCACCGCGTCCTCTTCCAGCCGCAGAGCTTCCGGATGGCAGGGATTTTCCACCAGGGGATCCACCAGATAGTCCAGGCAGTCCAGTTTATATTCCACCGTCAGCCGGGGCCACATGTGCTTTTCCACAATCCGCTTTTTGTCCACCGGCTTGTAAGGCGGCAGCTGGACAATGTCCAGCCGGTCTTTCAGAACGGGGGACAGAGGCTCCAGGCGGTTGGCAGTGGCAATGAAAATCACATTGGACAGATCCATGGCAAAGCCTAAAAAATTGTCCACAAATTTGCTCCGGTCCGAGTCCAGCACATCCAGCAGCACGCTTTCGGGGTCGCCGTGTTCCTTGGAATCTCCCATCTTGTCAATCTCATCCAACAAAATCAGGGGGCAGAAGCTCTTACCCCGGATCAGGGCATCCACGATCCGGCCGGGCCGGGCATCCTTGAAGATGGTCTGGGTGCCCCGGAGGAACAGAGAATCGGAAATGCCGGCCAGGGAGATTTTGATGAAGGGACGGCCCATGGCCTTGGCAATGGAAGCAGCGATGGATGTCTTGCCCACGCCGGGAGGTCCCACCAGCAGCAGAACCGCACCGTAATTTTTGCCCAGATGCTTCTGACAGGCCATGTAGCGCAGCACCTTTTCCTTGATGTCGAACATGGCGTAATGGGTCTGGTCCAGCATTTTCTTGGCGTAGGGCAGATCCACATCGGGAATCCGCATATCGCACTGCCAGGGCAGCTTCAAAAGAGTATTCAGGTATGCTTCCTTGATGTCGGCAGGGTCCAGCTCGATGAGGTAATCCTGCAGCTCCTCGGGCATACGGTCGAAGAGATCCCGGTCAATGCGGCGTTTCAGACGGTATTTTAATTGTTCGTGGCGGGGGAGTTCCTGATTTTCTTCCATGGTGGATTCCTCCTGAGATAAAAAATGGGCAGTCCTTCCGACCACCCCAACAAATCTATCATATCATAGCCAAAAGCTACCGTCAACCGGAAAACACATGAAAACAAGATCTTCTCCCATTTGCATAGTTTTGCGATTCTTTCTTATGGAATATCCCATCTTGCAAAAAAGGAAAAAACAGGGTATCATGAAAATACAAAGAAGGAGTGAGTCCAATGTACTAACCAATCTCCAAAACCATAGAAAGTGAGGTTACCCAATGATTGAACCCATCCATAATTCATAACCCCTGATTCTTTGACTGACAACCAAGGATCAGGGGTTATGACTTTTTATGGGATGCGCGCCCGGCGGGGTGCGCTTTTATTTTTTGATGGGGCATCTCACAAAAACAGGAATACCCCATGGCGGCAACAGGGGATGCGGCGTACCGGATTCACGCAACGCTGTTTTCCAATCAGAGCACGAAACAGCGCCGGAACCAACTGGATTTGGTAAGAGAAATGTTACAGAATATCCACATTTTTCCGGGCTGCGGCTGATATACTGAAAGTACCTGAAAATAGAGGAGGGGAAATGATGATGGAAATTCTGCTGGTGATTCTGTTTTGCTGGCTGTTTTTCAAGGCCGTGGGCCTTGCTTTTCGGATGGCCTGGGGAACGGCAAAGATCCTGGCGTCGCTGCTGTTTGCGGTGGCGGTGCCCCTGCTGGTGCTGTGCCTGGTGTTTGCGGGGGGGATTTTCCTGCTGCTACCCCTGGCGTTGGTGGGCATTGCCTTTGGCCTGCTGAAAGCCTGCATTTGACGGACCACTGCTTTTGACACAAAACACCTCCCGGGATGGGAGGTGTTTTTTATGTGTGTATTGACCCGAATGAGATGCTTTTTTGAAGCAGTTCGGAAAAGACCGCAGGAACGGCGAGACTGCCCGTTCCGGTGCCCAGATGGATATGGGGCTTGGCCTGACCATGGAAGTCGCTGCCGCCGCTTTCCATCAGGCCATATTCCCGGGCGATTTGCCGTGCCAGAGCTGTGGTTTCCGGGGTGTAGGAAGGATAGAGGGTCTCCATGGCGGTAAGACCATGGGGGACGGCGGCGTTCAGGAAATGCCGCAGTTGCACCGGGGTTTTCAGATTCAGAAAGGAATGGGCAAGCACCGGTACGGCGTGAATGGATCGCAGAAAGGCAATGGTTTCAAAGACATCAGGCCGCTGGGGCGGCAGATAGTAGCCGGATTTTTTGGAAAGCAGCCCTCCAAAGGCTTCCTGGATGCTGGCCACATAGCCCTTTTCCAGCAGGGCAGATGCAATGGTGGCCCGGTTCACTGTCCCATTCGGATGGTTCCCGCGAATCTGCTCATAGTCGAGACAGTAACCTGCCCGGTTCATAGCCTGAACCAATTGGATATTGCTCTGCTCTTTCTGCTGGAGGAAGGGAGCAAGATAGGCTTTCACAGCATCAAAGCAATCCGGGGAGAGAAACAGGCCCACCAGATGCAGCTCCGTTTCCCCATATTCCGTGGAAATCTCCACACCGGGGATGGCCTGAATGGGTTTCCCACGGGCGGCCGCCAGAAAGTCCGGCAGGCCTGCCACGGTGTTGTGGTCCGTCAGAGCCACGGCGGAAAGCCCCGCATCTATCGCCTTTTCAATGATCTCCGCCGGGGTGCAGGTGCCGTCCGAAAAGGTGGAATGGGTATGCAGGTCGCAGCGCTTATTGGGCATCGATTTTCTCCTTCAGTTCCGTCAGATAGATCCAACGCTCCGTCTTGTGTTCCAACTGGGCTTCCAGCTCCGCCAGTTCATCGGCCAATGCCTGAAGCTTCACATAGTCACTGCCGGCAGCAGCCTGGGCAGCCTGGTTTTCCTCAATTTTGGATTCCAGGGCGGCAATGTCATCGTCGATGGTGTCGAATTCCCGCTGCTCCTTGAAGGAGAATTTCAATTTTTTCTCCCTGGGACGGTTCGGGACGGCCTTGGGTTTTTCTTCTTTGAGGGGGGATTCCTCCCTCTCGCGCTTGCGGTCCCAGTCAGACCAGTTGCCGGTGAATTGCTCCACCCGGCCGTCGCCCTTCACCTCAAAAATAGTTTCCGCCAGTTTATCAAGGAAAAACCGGTCGTGGGACACGGTGAGAATGGGTCCGGAAAAGGTTTGCAGGTAGTCCTCCAGAATGGACAGGGTCATGACATCCAGATCATTGGTGGGCTCGTCCAGCAGAAGCACATTGGGGGCCTCCATCAGCACAGAGAGCAGATAGAGTCTGCGTCGTTCCCCGCCGGACAGCTTCCCAATGGGCACACTTTGCAACTCGGAGGGGAATAAGAACCGCTCCATCATCTGCTTGGCGGTGAAGGTGCCCTCCGCGGTGTGGAGCTCCCGGGCGATTTCGTGAATGAAATCATAGACCCGCTGGCTCAGGTCCAGCTCCCGGCCTTCCTGAGAAAAATGCCCGATTTTTACGGTGGTGCCCCATTCCACACTGCCGCTGTCGGGGCGCAGGGTTCCTGCCACCATGTGGAGCAATGTGGACTTTCCGGCACCGTTGCGGCCCACGATGCCGATGCGGTCTGTCCGCAGCAGATTGTAGGAGAAATTGGAAATAATGGGCCGGCCGTCGAAGGACTTGGAAACGTCATGGAGCTCGATGATCTTCCGGCCCAGACGGCTGGAGGCGGCCGCCATCTGCATCGCTTCGTCGGTCTGTGGGGCATCCTGGTTCAGAAGGTTTTCGTACCGCTCAATCCGGTCCTTGCTCTTGGTGCGCCGGGCTTCGCAGCCTCGCAGGATCCACTCCCGTTCCACCCGGAGAATGGACTGACGCTTCCGCTCGGCGGCTTCTGCCATCTCAGAGCGAAGCTCCTTTAATTCCAGATATTTGGAATAGTTGGCCTCATAGTGGTACAGCTTCCCCCGGGACAGCTCGGTGATGTGGTTCACCACCCGTTCCAGGAAATACCGATCATGGGTCACCATGACGAGACCGCCCCGGAAGGCCCGGAGCTGATCCTCCAGCCAGGCCACCATCTGGCTGTCCAAATGGTTGGTGGGCTCGTCCAGTACCAGAATATCGGCAGGACGAACCAGGGCGGCAACCAGAGCAACCCGCTTGCGCTGGCCTCCGGAGAGGGTGCCCACCTTCTGGCCAAAATCGGAGAAGCCCAGCTTGGTCAGCATGGTTTTCGCTTCATATTCATTCAGTTCCCGGAACTGGGCGGGGAAGTGGAGAAAGATTTGCTCCAGCACAGTGGCGTTGTCATCCATCTCCGGGTTCTGGGGGAGATAGCTGATCTGAACATTGGGATTGCGGATGATGCGGCCGGTGTCGGCCTCAATGGCTCCAGCCAGAACCTTCAATAGGGTGGACTTGCCGGTGCCGTTGATGCCGATGATTCCCACCTTGTCCCCCTCATTCAAATAGAAATTCACATCCGTCAGCAGTTGTTTCATGCCGAAGTTGATGGAAAGATGTTCTGCGGTCAATAACATAGCGCCCTCCGGGAAATTGTTTTCTCTATTTTATCACAGCCGGGGCCCTTTGACCAGAAAAAAATCAGGTCGCCAAAAGATGGCGGTTGTGAAGAGCGCTCCATGCTGTTTTGATGTTGCATCAGGGGATTTTTTAAGGTATACTGAAGCAAAACATCAGCAGGAGGACGGAATATGATCCAGGATATTAACCCCCAGGTATTTCACCCGGAATATACCCCCAGAGCAGTGAAGAATCAGGATGTGATCTTTGTGTTCCGGGATCGGGAGGTGCAGCTGCGGGTGGAAAAGAATGGCAGTTTGTCCTTTCCGCAGGGAACGGAAACCGGGGAGACAGACCTTCCCTATCTGTTTTCCATCGACGACCGAGCCTTCTTTCTGGGCAGGGAAGCCATTCGCGGCTATGACTTTCAGTCCATGCAGCTGCTGCGCAGATGTATGCCCCAGGATCTGTGTTTTGCGGGCATGACGGCCTGGCATCTGTACAACTGGTACGAGGGCCATCGGTTTTGCGGCAAATGCGGCAAACAGCTGCGGCATCATGACACCCTCCGGGCCTTGCAGTGCGATGATTGCGGCAATCTGGTATTTCCGGTGATTGCCCCTGCTGTCATCGTGGCGGTGACCAATGGGGACAGGATTTTGATTACCCGGTATGCCGGCCGGGAATTCAAGGGCCTGGCTCTGGTGGCGGGCTTTTGCGAAATTGGAGAGCGGGCGGAAGATACGGTGCGCCGGGAGGTCCGGGAGGAAACAGGCCTGAAGGTGACGAACGTCCGCTACTTTGACAGCCAGCCCTGGGGCTATGCTTCCAATCTGCTGCTGGGCTTCTGGGCGGACGTGGATGGCGGCGACGAAATTCACTTTGACCGGGAAGAGCTTTCTTCCGCGGTATGGATTCGCCGGGAGGATCTGGAGCCGGTGCGGGAAAATCTGCTGAGTCTGACGGGGACCATGATCGAAACCTTCCGCCAGGGAAAAGAATAACAGAGCGGGCGCTGCCAGTGTGGCAGCGCCCGAACTTATGCTACTTTCATATCAGAATTGGTAAAATAGAGGAGGCTTGCCAGCAGTTGGGCAAACATGGTCAGTACCAGCAGCATCCAAACCGGCACCATGGCGGCCACGGAAGTGGCGATCAGAGTACCTGCAATGTGCAATGTCATGCGCCAGGCGTTGTAGGGCCCCGCAATTTCTGCGGGAACGGCCAGCCGCAGCAGGGAGGGAATGGCGTAATCAGCCAGGGTCCGGCCGAAATAAGTAAACGTGAACAGGGCCAGAAACAGCCATTTGCCGGGAATCAGCATGGCGGGAATCAGCAAAAAACTGAGACTGCCCAGCAAAATCATCTTCCGGGGAGAAATCCAGCGGCTGCTGAGGGCAAAAAGACCGCAGCCCAGAAGCATGGCGGCTGACTGGAAAGAAACAATGGCAGTGGAAACCCCGGCATCATACCCCAGGTCCAGCGCAACGCCGGCCATCACCGTGGTGGTGCCGAAGGCGAAGCCCCGGAGCAGATTGGCGGGGATCATCCGGTAGAAGATTGGGTACCGGAATACCCCAAAGGTGTTTTCCTTTTGGGCAGGAACGGAAGATTGCAGGGGAACCAAAGGCTGCTGCAGAACGTGCAGCAAGGCGCTGACGCCCATCATGATGCAGGAAACCACGCAGGCACCCAGCATCAGGGCAGAATAGTCCATCATGTGCGCGAGTCTTGTAATGATGAGACCTGCCCCCAGGGAAATCACGGCGGACACCACGCCGCTGATGGCCAGAACCGTGCCGTAATCCTTGGGACCATAGATATAGTAGGGGAGCTTGTAGTCGCAGACCGTGTACAGGGCAATGCAGACGGACTGAATCAGCGCGATGCCGGTGAGCATGGCAAAGGATGCAAAAGAGGGAGACTTCCACAGGCACAAGGGGATGTAGGCAAGGTACAGCAAGGCGTGGGGAATTTCACAGATGGCGGATCGCCTGATGACGTTTCCCCGGTCTGCCCATTGGGCGCAGAGGGAGGATGCCAGGATGTTGGCAGCCTGCACCAGGGTGGTATGGATGTAGATAAACTGGCTGGAAAAGCCCAGACTGGCCAGAAAGGTCTGCATGATCGGTCCGGTGCAGGCCAACAGAGCGGCGGTCCGCAGGGCCAGGGCAATAATCGCCCGGCGTTTGTTGTTTTGCAATTGATAATCCATAAAAAGCCTCATATTCAGAAAGGTCCTTCTGAACTTAGGTTATACCCTTTTTATGTTTTTCGTCAATAGAGGTGAAAAGATTATTTTGGGAGTCTTGCCATCATGGCACCCCCGTTTTCCTTCAGCCAATGTTTTTTGGCCCGATAGTCCGGCAGAATTTTCTCCACTTCCGCCCAGAACCGGGGGGAATGGTTCATCTCCTTTCGATGGCACAATTCATGGACTACCACATAGTCCAGAATTTCCGGGGGTGCCAACATCAGCAGACAGTTGAAATTCAGATTTCCGGCGCTGCTGCAGCTGCCCCACCGGGTGTGCTGGCTGCGGATAGAGATCCGGCCGTAGGAAACCCCCAGTATTTCCGCAAAATAGGCAACCCGGGAGGGGATTGTCTGCTTCGCGCAGCTTGCCAGAGCTGTTATCTCATCAGGTGTCAAAGGAACCGGCCGGGGCTCCTGCGATAATTTCGAAAGATGGGCGGCAATCCAGTCTTTCCGGCGCATCAGCAGATGCTGGATCTCCTTTTGGGAGGTACGGTTGGGACAGCGGACCAGCACCTCCCCCTGAGGAGTGATTTCAATGGCGATGGTTTTCCGGCGGCTCCGGAGGATACGGTATTCCATGATCATTCCATCCACAGGAAGTTCATAAAGGTGGGCACCAGTTTTTCCCAGTCCGCCTCGCAGTGACCGCCCCCCACCTGGCAGTGGAGCTTGACCGCGGCTTTGCGTCCGCGCAGTACGTCGGACACATATTTGTGGTTGTAATAGGTGGGACTGCTGAGGTCGGCCCGGTCATAGTCTCCCTTCTTGGCCTCCCGGGTGCCCCAGGACAGATAGATCCGGGTGTCGGGACTGATATCACTGGCCGCGAGATCTGCCCGCAGCGGGCCCATACAGAAGCCCATGGCGGAGGAAACACAGGCAGCCTTGGAAAACCACCGGTTATAGTGAATGACGGCGTAGAGGGACATGATGCCGCCCATGCTGGAACCGCCGATGGCGGTGCACTCCCGGAAGGGAATGGTACGGTAGTCCCGGTCAATGACAGGCTTGATTTCGTGTATGATCCATTCCATGGTGACTTCGCCCATGGGCAGGAACTGGCCGAACCAGCCCTCGCTGGGGTAGGGCATATATTCGCTGAGCCGTTCATTGCCATCGTGGCCACATTCGATACCCACCACAATCATGGGCTTGCTCCAGCCTTCCAGGAAATCCTTCATACCCCAGGACTTACCGTAGGTGGCATCCTGATCCGAAAACAGATTGTGGCCATCAAAGAAGTACATCACGGGATAGCGTTCTTCGGTGTGGTCATAGTCCTCCGGCAGCCAGATGTGCAGGGGCCGGGAGGTGCCCTTGGGGGTATATATAAAGTCACGTTTTACGATCATAAAATGCGCTCCTTCCAGGATGAAAAAATGGGCCGGATTTTAAGCCGCCCAACATATTTAATATAACAAACAATGGACGAATAGTCAACAGGAAATTGTGCATAATTGCTCACTTTTCTGTTTTGCACCAATATAAATTATTCAATTTGTACAATATTGCGGGTTGAAAAAAGAAAAAACTTATGATAAGATATCTACAACAAAGAGGTGATACCAATGGACAGATAAATTTCCAATTATCTGATCTTTAAAAGAAAAGATAATAAGTAAATGGAAGAATAATTTATACATTTGTGACAGAAATGGTTTAGAATTATTTTTGAAATTTACGAAGGAAATATCAATCCAAATAATAATCTCTTTGCAGACTCAGGAATGATTATAATTTGAAAAATCGAAAAGATGGAAAGCCATAACGATCGATCCAACCAAATGAAAATCAAACAGGAGTCTAACAACGATCTTTTTCAAAAGAAAGAGAATCGTTAAGATTCGGAGAAAACTCTACGAATCAGAAAAATGGACAACCCCTTAAAATGAAATTCCTAATTCTGATTGGCTGTAAAGAATCAAGACTTTACCAATCGGTGAGGTCAGGCAGAATGATTCTTAAATTCAGAAATTGGGAAGGAAAAAGGGAAGTGTCTAAATCTACGAAAGCGAGGTAACCAATGATGTTAGATAATAAGAGTGAACAGAAATGACCCTTGACTGAGAAAGAAGTTCGAAAAGAACAAACAGTCAAGGGTCATTTCTTTTTGTTTTCCGGACGCCTGAGGGCGTTTTTTCTGCCTTGGGAGGGCAAAAAAGAAGAGCGGTATACATCCGCCCTAACATATTCATTATATCACATTGCCAAATGCAAGTCAACAATTACTTGCGGATAATTCGAGATTTCGGGATAATGCCATAAAAATTAGGAACTTTTTTAGATGGTTTTCCGTCTTGCGAAAAACAAAGACATGTGGTATTGTATTAATACAAAGAAATTTCCCTTTGAAAGGAGAATCTGAAAAGACGAAGACTTCTCACATATCTTCCGTTTATATAAATTTGTACCATCCACAAAATGAATGTGCCGGAAGGATTCAAATTTCGTCAAGTGAAAGTCTCGTCTGAATCTGAAGAAACGCGAGGTAACCAATGATGTTAGATACCAAGAGTGCACAGAGATAACCCTTGACTTTGATGTTGAAAAACTAGAAGTCAAGGGTTATTTCTTTTGCCTGCGCCCGCCCGGAAGGGCGGCTTTTTTGTTTCTACCCGACTAAAGGTGATGGTTATAAGGAAATAACGCTGCCGGTTTGCAGATATTCCAGACGATTCCCCAGCGTTTTTTTCAGAACAGCGTACTGTTCCCGGCCGGTGCAGTGGCCGGTCAGATAGCGGGTGGAACCGACAGCCAGGCGTTGGGCTGCCTGGGCCAGTTCCCGGCCTTCCGGGTCCATGCGGATGAAGTGGAAACCACCGATAAATACATCCGGCCGGAGCCAGTTCAAAATATTCAGGACCCCCTTGTGGGAGCAGCCGCTGAAGCAGAACTGCCTGCCGTTTTCCCGGATGATCAGGTATTGCTCATGAAGATAGCGCTCCTCTTGTGGAACACCATCGCGGCGCACGGTCTGTCCAAAGACTCCAAAGGGGAAGGGCCTGGGGAGGTCATTGCAGGAATACAGGGTGATTCCTTCGGCTGGCTGGGCCGTATCCCCAACCGGGACCAGGCGGGGATTTCCCTCCAGGGCAGGATCCAGACCGATGTATGTTCCGCTGCTGAAATAGTCCCCAAAGGCGTGGCGGCTGAGGTAGACAGGGGCATGGTCATTAACCGCCAGGAATCGCTGCAGACCGCCGCCGTGGTCATAGTGGCCGTGGGACAGGATGCAAATATCTACCCTGCTCAGATCGATTCCCAGTGTGACGGCATTGTCCGCAAAAGCAGCAGACTGCCCGGTGTCAAAGAGAATGGTATGGCTGCCCGTTTCGATGTACAGGCTTAGACCATGCTCTGCCGCCAGATCCGACCGGGCAGTGGTGTTTTCAATCAGGGTTGTAATCTTCACTTTAAATCAGCACACCCTTGCAATGGTCAATTTCATGCTGGATAATCTGGGCTGTCCAGCCGGTAAAGGTTTTCAGGCGTACCTGCAGGGCAGTGTTCTGATACCTAACTTTGATTTTCTGGTACCGCTTCGTTTTCCGGGGGCCTCCCAGCAAAGACAGGCAGCTCTCTTCGGCAGTATATTCTCCGGATCCGCTGAGGATTTCCGGGTTCAGCATGACCATGTAGGTGCCATCGCAGTCAAAGGCGATGATACATTTGGTGACACCAATCATATTGGCGGCCATGCCCACACAGGCATCTTTGTGAAAGGCCAGGGTGTCCAGTAAATCCTGGGCGTTTTGCAGATCTTCTTTTGTGGCAGGGGTGGATTTCCGGGCCAGAAGAATGGGATCATGGACCAGCGGTTGAATCAATGGAATCATCCTTTCAGATAGGAATCAAAAAGGCGGCTTTTTGCCGCCTAACATATTCAGTATAGCAAAAACGGCATGGGGATGTCAACAAAAAGGTGACAAAAATGACGGAAATCTGCGTTTTTTACAATGTGTAACTAGACGATTTGTACAATACTGTGACTTGCAATCCGCAGAAAATTGTGGTATCTTATAGTCACAAAGAAGAAATGCAAAAACAATTCTTCTCCCATCAAAGATACCGGAAAATCAAATCCAACATTTAAGACCATCCCGCTGAAAGGGAACGTGACAGAAAAGAAAATGGAATTGGAAAGAGAAAAAACGGTATCTAATCCGCAGAAATGTGAGGTAACCAATGATGTTAGATAATAAGAGTGAACAGAAATAACCCTTGGCTGTGAAAAAACTTCTGAAAAGAAGGAACAGTCAAGGGTTATTTCTTTTTTATGAAAGTATGTCCATCACAATCCGGATGCCCTCAAGAATCACCAGATGGGCCGGATAGAAAATATAGAAGAAATATTTGAGATTTGCTTTGCCCCGTTTTCCATTGTAGCACAGCAGCAGGGGAAGGGCAAACAGGGCATAAATCTGAATGGAAGTCAGGCGCCCTGCCAGAAGAATCAGTCCGGCCCCCAGACAGGCGGTGCTGGCTATGGTGGTGTCATGTTCCGTCCCATGGGGCAGAGCGGCAAACACCGGCAGCATACAGCCCCAGAAGCCGTAGTCAATGGTGAAGCACCGGTTCAGCCACCAGACTGCGGCCACGGTGCCGGCAAAGATCAGAACAGAAACCGGTGTTTTTTCCTGCTTCCAGTATTGCAGGGCATAGATCATCAAAATCGCCAGACTGAAGGTGATGAGGATGGAAAAATACTGACTTCCGTCCACAACATAATACACGGTCTGACAGACTACCCCCAACCCGAACACCATTCCAAAGTATTTCCGGCGGTTTCGGGTATATTTACAGCCTTCCGCAATCATAAAGGCGAAGATGGGCAGGGCCAGACGGCCCAGAACCCGGAGCCACACGACCCCAGGAAAGAGCAGAACACCGATGTGGTCGATGGTCATAAAAATGGCGGCAAGAATTTTCAGGGCATTGCCTGTGAGAAATGAAAAGGGCATGGACCTACCTCCCTTTGGTTTGCCTCATTATACTGATATTCAATTAAAAACTTTAATTCAACAGAATTGAAGTTTTTAATATGAAGATCACAATGAGACGAATTTCTATGATTTTCTATCTCGAAAATCATAGAAATGACAACGCCGTTAGGCGATGTCTGCCTGATAAAACGAAAGCGTTTTATCAGGCATTAGTATTATACCACAGGATTGACATAATACAAGCGCTTGCATTTCCCAAAATGTGGGTGTATAATGGCGAAAAAATGAAAGAGGGAACGCTATGACATTGGTTGACGGGCGTCCGGCAGATACCACCGGCCGACTGGATAAGGAGGTACGGGTCTATGATCTGCTGGACAAGCTGCAGGTGCCTTACCAGCGCATTGACCATGAGGCGGCCATGACGATGGAGGCCTGCCAGGAGATCGACAAGGTGCTCGATGCCACCATCTGCAAAAACCTGCTGCTCAGCAACCGCCAGTGCACCAGCTTTTATCTTCTGATGATGCCCGGGGAGAAGAGCTTTAAGACCTCTGTGTTCTCCAAACAGATTGGCTCTTCCCGGCTGTCCTTTGCGGATCCCCGGTATATGGAAGAGTACCTGGATATTACCCCCGGTTCCCTCAGCGTCATGGGCCTGATGAACGACACAGACCGGCATGTGCAGCTGATGATCGACGAGGACGTGCTGAAGGGGGAGTATATAGGGCTCCATCCCTGCATCAATACCTCCTCTCTGCGGCTGAGGACAAAGGATCTGATGGAGAAGATCATCCCCGCGATGGGACACGAGCCTACCATTGTTACCATAGAAGCAAGCAATCCCGGCGCCTGAGTGCCGGGATTGAAACTGGCGAAAAACCGGATGGTTTTTCGCCAGTTTTTTTGGGGGGTTTACTTCAGGAAATCCTTCAAATATTCAGCCACGGACCGGCTCATTTCCCGGGAAAAATCGGAATTGTATTTCCGCTTGCAGAAGGCCTGGATCCAGTTGCCGTAGGTGTTTCCCGCTGCCACCCGGACCTCCAGCATGGCTTCCAGTTCGGAAGCATCCATGGTGTGGTAGCGGTTTTCGTGGACAATGGAGGCCATAGGGGAACGCCTTGGCTTGGGTCGGCTCTTTTGCTGTTCCGTGGGGAAGCCGAATACCAGCATACAGCAGGGGAACACATAGTCCGGCAGATGCAAAAGCGCCCGGTTTTGTTCACAGTTTTCCATGATGTCGCCGATGTAGCAGGAGCCGATGCCCAGACTTTCCGCGGCAACCACAGTATTCTGGGCGGCAATGGTGGCATCGGAGATGGCCAGGGCCAGATCGCCAACGCCGGGGGCCCGGGGATTGCAGCCGGCGAAGCGGAAGGCGTCGTACCACTTTTTGCAGTCGGCGCAGAAGATCAGCACCAGCCCGGCCTGGGCGATAAAGGGCTGATTGTCACAGGTCTTGACCAGAGCTTCCTTGATGGCCGGATCCGTGATGTCCAGGATGGTGTAAAGCTGCTGATTGCCGGCAGTGGGGGCCTGGGCGGCGGATTGCAGGATCAGCTCCTTTTCCTCCGCCGTGATGGGCTGCTCCGTAAATACCCGGACGGATTTGCGGTGGAAAAGCTGCTGGATTGTTTGATTCATCATAGGTCATCCTTCCGTTGCAAGTTACTTTGAGTATACCGAAGAATGGGACATTTCGCAAGAAAAAACAAAATGTAATCGTTTCCAAAGTTAGATCTGATAAATTTATAAAAGAGTTGGATAAATTATACAAAAAAGAAATGTTACAATTGTGTGAACCGCAGAACTTTCGCTTGGTGAATTGTTTTCAGTTGCAATTTATTAAAACCTGCGCTATATTTATGGTGTTGGTTGATTGGAATCGTTTCCAATCTCCAAATATGCCGGCAAAACCGGAAATTAATAGGAGGAAAATCGAATGAAAAAGCTGATTGCAATGCTGCTGGTTCTGACCATGGTTCTGGCTATGGCTGCCTGCGGTGCTCAGGAAGCTCCTGCTCCTGCCACTGAGGCTCCTGCTGCTGACGCCCCTGCCACTGAAGCACCTGCTGCTTCCACTGCAAAGGGTTCCGTTTACTGGCTGAACTTCAAGCCCGAGTCCGACGAGGCTCTGAAAGAGATCGCCGCAATGTACACCGCCAAGACCGGCGTCGAGGTCAAGGTTGAGACTGCCGCTTCCGGCACCTACAACGAGACCCTGACCGCTGAGATGGACAAGGGCGATAAGGCTCCCACCATCTTCGTCGTTGGCAACGCTGCTGCTGCTGAGACCTGGGGCGAATACTGCATGGATCTGACTGGCACCCCCATCGCCAACGAGCTGAACACTGACGCTTACAACATCTATGACGCTGACGGCAAGCTGTGCTCCATCGGCTACTGCTACGAGTGCTACGGCATCATCGTCAACAAGACCCTGCTGGCTCAGGCCGGTTATGACATCGCTGACATCAATAACTTTGAAGCTCTGAAGACCGCTGCTGAGGACATCCATGCCCGCGCTGGTGAGCTGGGCTTCGATGCTTTCGGTGCTGCCGACATGGATGGTTCTTCCTCCTGGCGTTTCACCGGTCACATGATCAATCTGGAGTACTACTACGAGTCTGTTGAGAACCCCGATGCTTGGAAGGTATGCCCCCCCGAGATCACCGGCGCTTACATGGACAACTTCAAGAACCTGTATGACCTGATGGTCAACAACTCCACCGTTGCCCGCACCGATCTGGCCAACGGCGGTCACGACTCCGAGGCTGAGTTCAAGGCTGGCAAGTCCGTGTTCTTCCCCCAGGGCAACTGGGAGTGGGGCGCACTCTCTGAGACTCTGACTGCGGACGATGTCACCATGATCCCCTACTACTGCGGTGTTGCCGGTGAAGAGAAGGCTGGCCTGAACTGCGGTACCGAGAACTGCTGGGCCATCAACGATGAGGCTTCCGAGGAAAACAAGCAGGCTACCATGGACTTCCTGGTATGGCTGGTCACCGATCCTGAGGCTTCTGCCAAGGCTGTTGCTACCTTCGGTGTTATGCCCTACAAGCAGTCCGCTGCTTCCACCAACCCCTTCCTGGCCATCGCCAACGAGTATGCCAACAACGGCTGCTACACCATGCCTTGGGTTACCAACTTCCAGCCCAATGTTGACGCCTACCGTGCTGCTGCTGTCTCTGCTCTAAACGCATACAACGCTGATCCCACCGATGCAAACTGGGAGCAGGTTGAGACCGCTTTCGTTGCTGGCTGGGCTGTCCAGTACAAGGCTGCCAACGGCTAATTTTTAGAGATCACACTCTGGATTCCGACAAATTTGAAATGGGGTGGGCAACTGCCCACCCCGTTCTTTTATATCACGGTTTTGGCCGCACGAGGCCGAAACTGTGGCCATTATTCTAAAGGGAGATGAGAGCCTCATGAAAAAGAAATCCGCTGGAAAGATCCATGGCCGTACTATGCTCAGCAGATCTGTCCAGAAAACTTTCCCCCTGTTCCTGCTTCCCACAGTTGCCGCTTTCTGTATCGGCTTCGTGTGGCCGTTCCTCCATGGCTTGTTCCTGTCCTTTACTAAGTTCAAGACCACCAGTAAGTGGACTTGGGTTGGACTTGACAACTATGTAAAGGCCCTGGCGGATGAGAGCTTCCGGTACTCCTTTGGCTACACCGCAATGTATGCCATTGTGTCCGTTATCCTCATCAATGTGCTGGCATTTATGATTGCCTACTTCCTCACCCAGAAGATTCGCGGAGCGAACCTGTTCCGCACCGTGTTCTTTATGCCCAACCTGATCGGCGGCATTGTTCTGGGTTACATCTGGAGCATGATTTTTGACGGTATTCTGGGTGCCTACAACCAGTCCATCCTCACCAACAGGACCTGGGGATTCTGGGGCCTGGTGATTCTGATGTGCTGGCAGCAGATCGGTTACATGATGATCATTTACATTGCGGGTTTGCAGGCAGTGTCGGAGGATATGCTGGAGGCAGCCAAGATCGACGGTGCAACCTCTACACAGACACTCTTCAAAGTCACCATCCCCAATGTGATGCCCTCCATCACCATCTGCACATTCCTGTCCATCACCAACGGTTTCAAGCTGTTTGACCAGAACCTGGCCCTGACCGGCGGCCTCCCCTATATCATTAACCCCGACGGCACAAGTGTTCATACTACCGAGATGCTGGCCTTGAACATCTATGATACATTCTACGGCCAGGCTTCCAATTCCCGCGGTGTGGCCCAGGCAAAGGCTGTGCTGTTCTTCATTCTGGTTGCTACCTTGGGCCTGATGCAACTCAAGTTTACCCGAGACAAGGAGGTTCAGCAGTAATGAAAGAGAATGCTTTCCGTGCAGAAAAGATGCGCAAGACGGCGCTGACCGTCTTCTTCTCCCTGCTCTCCATCGCCTATGTATTCCCTGTGTTCATGGTGGTGGTGAACTCCTTTAAGCAGAATACCTTTGTTAAAACCGAAACCTTCGCCATGCCTACTGAGGAGTCCTTTGCCGGCTGGGATAACTTCATCAAGGGCATGACCTTCGGCGGTTACCCCTTTGCAAAGAGCGCACTGTACAGCGTGGTGATCACTGCGCTGTCTACGATTCTGATTCTCATGTTCTGTGCCATGGCAGCATGGTACATCTCCCGCGTGGATGATAAGTTCTGCCGGGCTGTGTACTATACCTGCGTGTTCTCTCAGGTGGTTCCTTTCCAGATGGTTATGTTTACCTTGTCCAAGACAGCCAACACCCTGCATCTGAACACCCCCTGGACCATTCCTGTCATTTACCTGGGCTTTGGCGCAGGCTTGGCTGTGTTCATGTTTGTTGGATTCGTCAAGTCTATCCCTCTGGATATTGAGGAAGCCGCTGCAATTGACGGCTGCGGTCCCATCCGCACCTATTTCAATGTGGTTCTGCCCATGCTGAAGCCTACCATGGTTTCTGTTGGTATTCTGGAGCTGATGTGGGTCTGGAATGACTATCTGCTTCCTTACCTGGTGCTGGACCGCACGGAGTATCGCACAATTCCCATCCACATCCAGTACTTGAAGGGTAGCTACGGCACCGTGGACCTGGGTGCTACGATGGCCATTATTCTGATGGCAATCATCCCTGTTATCATTCTGTACCTGAGCTGCCAGAAGCACATCATCAAGGGTGTTGCTGCCGGTGCCGTCAAGGGATAATTCCGTTTTTCTCATCCGCAGGACGCGCTTTTCTGCGCGTCCTGCCACCCATTAAGGAGGTGAAGCTGTGACAATCAAAGATTTAGCGGCAAAAACCGGCTATGCGGTTGCCACCGTTTCCCGGGTGCTGAACAATCACCCCAATGTCAGTGAAAAGGCCAGGACGGTGATCATGGAGGCTGTGGAAGAAAGCGGTTTCCAGCTGAATTCCAATGCCAAGCAGCTGAAGCAGCAGCATGCGACCTCCATACTTGTGATTGTCAAAGGTCAGGCCAATGAGCTGTTCAGTGAATTGGTGGAATCCATCCAGAGCCTGATTGCCCAGACCCGGTATCCCCTGTATGTGGACTACATGGACGAAAATGACAACGAGGTGCGTCATGCGGTGCAGCTTTGCCGGGAGAAGAAACCCCTGGGTATTCTGTTCCTGGGCGGCAATATCCGCAGCTTCCAGGCGGATTTCTGCAAGATTGATATTCCCTGTGTGGTGGTCACCAACAATATGTCCGGACTGGAATTTCCAAACCTGTCCAGTGTTTCCGTGGATGACGCGGCGGGGAGCCGCTGCGCTGTGGATGCCCTGATTGCCCGGGGACACAAAAAAATCGCGGTGATCAGTGGTGAGCGCGAAACTTCTGACGTGGGCCGGCTCCGCTATGAGGGGAGCCTGGACTCTTTGCGGTCTCATCAGGTTGCCTTTGAGGCGGAGATGGAATTGTCTGTACCACGATTTTCCTACCAGAGCGGCTATGATGCGGCCGGGAAATTGGTGGAACAGGGCAGGGAATTTACGGCGCTGTTTGCAGCGGCGGACGTCATGGCCATTGGCGCCATTCGGGCCCTGCATGAAAAGGGATTGCGGGTACCGGAGGATGTGTCCGTCATTGGCTTTGACGGACTGACCATTGGCTCCTTCCTGGTTCCCCAGCTGAGCACGGTGGCCCAGCCGGTGGAGCATTTGGCATGCCGCAGTGTGGAACTGCTGATTGCCCAGATCGAAGGGGAGGCACAGGGGACCCATGAAACAGTGCCTGTGGTTCTGATGGAGCGTGAAAGCATTGCCGCGCCCCAATTGTGATCGGATTTCGTGAAAAAAGCCCGAAGGGGTTTTTCGACAAGCGCAAAGCACCGTCGTAAGACGGTGCTTTTACGCTTTGTTCCGAATCCCGATGAGGATACAGCCGAAATAACCCTGATTCTTCACAAAGGCTTCCAGGCTGTCGCCCAGGACGTCAGGACCGACGGAATTTCGAAAAGTATTGTACCCCAGGATGGTGCCATTCCGGCGGTGCAGAGCCACAAAATGGGCGCCCAGCTTGTATTTTCTGCGCCAGTGATAGAAAAGAATCCCCACATCGCTGGTGTCCAGAACCTTGTCCAGCCGGCGGCGGTCGGCACAGATTTCCACCGGAAAGCCCCACTTATGGAAGCACAGCGCCGGGCCCCAGAAGGAGGTTCCGGCGTTTCCGTGGATCAGGGGCAGCTGCCATTCGTAGTAGCGGATCAGGGATTCAATGTCGGTGTGATGGCCCAAAAGCCGCAGGGCGTTGTAGGTGGCGATCCAGCCGCAGCCGGTGGAGGCGCTGGAGCGCAGCCCGTAGCGCCATTGCTCCTTGGGAATATCCCGCTGGTTATAGATCAGATCCATCATTGGCGCGACTCCAGAGGGTGTTCAGCCATATATTCATCCAGAATCCGGGCGGCAATCATCACCATGCGGGTACAGGGGCGTGTGGCGTAGTATTCTGTGGTCCGGGGGCTGGGCGTGGGATCAGAGGGCGGGTTGGTCAGGATTTCACGGCAGATCAGGCTGCCGGTTTCTGCCCGGAAGCGGGCGGCCAAATCCTGGATCAGGGCGTAATGGGCCTTTTTGGCAGCGTCATTTATGCCAGGGTCCGCATAACCGTACAGCAGATCCAAGGCCATCAGCATACCGCTGAAGGCGCCGCAAACCTCCCGGAGCCGTCCCATGCCGCCGCCAAAGCCACAGGACAATCTGGCCGCAAGGGCAGGATCCAATCCGGTGACGTCCCCGAAAGCCAGTAAAACAGCCTGGGCGCAATTGCTGCCGCTGAGGAAAAGCTCCGCGGCCCTGTATTGATGTTCCATAGAGGAGACCTCCTTCTGTTTTCTTCATTTTACCACAGGGACGGTGGCTTGACAAGCGGGAAAGAAAAGGCATGAATTCCCGTTTCCCGCCGCGAAAAGAGGATTGACCTTCCCAAAGAAAGCGAATGAAAAAGGACGCTGATGTGCTCAGCGTCCTTCGTTCTGTTAAATGGTAATCAGTTCGTAGCTGTCCTCGCCCAGGCCGATTTTCTTGGCGTGTTCAATCTGAGCCCGCCAGGCGGTGTGGGGGAAGTCGGCAGTCAGGTTATCCAGGTCGGGGCGGTTGGCCTTGTCCAGCTTGGAGCCCTTCATGATGGGCTGGGCATTGACAGCATCAGCACAGGCCAGGTCCAGGGCCACAGGATCGAAGGAAGCGAACATACCCACATCGGGGACGATGGGCATATCGTTTTCAGCGTGGCAGTCGCAGTAGGGGCTCACGTCCCGCACCAGACTGATGTGGAAATGGGGACGCCCGTCCACAACGGCCTTGGCGTATTCCGCGATCTTGTAGTTTAAGTACAGGGCAGCATCATGATTGTCCGCTTCAATGGCCTTGACAGGGCACACATCCAGACAGCGGCCGCAGCCGGCACACTTGTTCCAGTCCACGAACATGGTGCCATCCACCAGATTGGGTGCATCGTGAGCGCAGATGTCATGGCAGGCGCCGCAGGCTACGCACTTGTCCTTATCCACCACAGGGCGGCAGGCGTCGTGCATATCCCGCTTGCCGGCGCCGGAGCCGCAGCCCATGCCGAGATTTTTCAGGGCGCCGCCAAAACCCGCTTCCTCGTGGCCCTTAAAGTGGTTCAGGGAAATGACGATGTCGGCGTCCATGACGGCCCGGCCAATGAGGGCTTCCTTGACATACTCACCGCCCACCACAGGGACAGCCACTTCGTCGGTGCCCTTCAGGCCGTCGGCGATGAGAATGTGGCAGCCGGTGGAGTAGGGGGTGAATCCATTGAGATAAGCGGTTTCCAGATGGTCCAACGCATTCTTCCGGGAGCCGATGTACAGGGTGTTGGCATCGGTCAGGAAGGGCTTGCCGCCCAGATCCTTGATGATGTCTACCAGAACCCGGGCATAGCCGGCGCGCAGATGGGCCATGTTGCCCAGCTCGCCAAAGTGGATCTTGATGGCAACATACTTGTCCTGGAAGTCGATCTGGTCGATGCCCGCCGTCATGATGAGCCGGGCCAGTTTTTTAGGCAGAGGTTCGGAAGTACCGGTGCAGAAATCGGTGAAATATACCTTTGGAGCCATGGAAAATCCTCCTGATGATTTTTCTGTTATTGTACCCGATATCGGCATGAATGTCAATGTTTGCCTGAATCGGGTGTGGGCACAAGACCCGTATCACACACAACCGCCTTCCCGGGCAGGAAGGATGCTGCTTCAGAATATATGGAAAAAGGAGACAGGTTTCCCTGTCTCCTTCTTGCTTGTAAGGTGCTGATTACTTGGCAGCGCCGGCGATCTGTGCAGCGACTTCTGCTGCGAAATCGTCGACCTTCTTCTCAATGCCTTCACCCTTGGTGTAGTGGATGGCATCAACGAAGGTTATCTTGCCGCCCAGCTTCTTGGCAGCATCAGCAATGTAGCCGGCCACATCGCCCTTGAAGAGGTCGCTGCGGACGAACTCCTGCTGCAGCAGGCA
>JBJDYI010000057.1:0-3145 GCA_051867165.1 Faecousia sp.
GGGGTCACAATGTCGGCGGGAACCTCAAACGCGCCAATGAAATTGAAATAGAAATCTAACCGCTGACGGCGCTGCTTTCCCCGTCCGTTGCCCTCATGGACAACGATTTTCTCGATAAACTCATTGAGAATGGGCGTAGTCAGTTCCGAAAAATCGGTGTACCGCTTGGCAAGGTCGATAAACTCCGTCATTCTCACCCGGTCGGCGTTCCAGTTGTCCAGCAAGCCCTGCCACTCCGTCATGGAGGCTTCCAGCGCGGCCTGTTCCTCGTCATACTCGGCAAGGAGACGGCTGAAATGCTTATCCGGCAGCTTGCCCGTGGCGTTGGCCTCGTACAGCTTCTTCACCAGTCCGTCCAGTTCGGCGTGGCGCTTCTTCGCCTGGACAATCTGTTTCCGGCAATCCTTGACTGCTTCCTCCTGGCGCAGACTGGATGCCTTTCGAACCCGCTGAACAAACTCCTGCTCGTTGTTGCGGACATACCAGCTTATCCGCTGGATGGCGGAGAGGATCGCCGCTTCCAGCTTTTGCGTGGCAACATAGTGAATGGTGCAATCCTCCATAGGTGCCCGGTATCTGGAACAGGTGAAAGCATCGTCAATGTACTTGCCTTGGACAAGACTGTTGTGGTGGGTCAGCTTTGCGCCGCAGTCGGCACAGTAGAGCAGTCCGGTTAAACGGTTAGGGGCATTACTCCGCTTGGGTGTCCGGCGCTTGGTTTCCCGCAAACGCTGAACATTGTGCCACGTTTCTTCGTCAATGATGGCGGGGACGGCTCCCTCAAATACAAATTGTTCCTCTGGCATTGTCCTGCGGGTGCTTTTAGTCTTGTAGTTCTCACAGACAGTCTTGCCCAGCACCTTGCGCCCCAGGTACTCCGGCCTTTTAAGAATATAACCCAGGGTGGTGGCAGACCATGCGTAGGGGTCGCGGTAGCTGTTGGCTCGAACAGGACAGCCGATACGCTTCCAGTGTTCGGAAGGGATGGGGATTTGCTCGGCCCGCAGCGTTCGGGCGATGCCGTTGACGCTCTGACCGTCCATGACCATCTGAAAGATGCGGCGCACAACGGCGGCAGCTTCCTCGTCGATCACCCACTCGCCCTTTTCTTCTTTTGAGGCGAGATAGCCATAGGGGACGGCCCCCGAACAGCGCAGGCCCTTTTCCATTCTGGACTTGAAAACGGTCTTGATTTTGCGGCTGGTGTCAGCAACGTACCACTCATTTATCACATCCCGGAAGATGGACATAATATCAAATCCATTGGCGGTGTCCAGGTTGTCATTGGCGGCGATAAAGCGGACGTTGTACTCGTCAAAGGTGCGTTTGAGCAAGCCGACCTCCACCACGTCACGGCCTATTCTGCTCTGGTCTTTGACAATGACGGTAGCCACATTTCCGGCCCGTATCTCGTCCACCATAGCGTCCAGGCCGGGCCGCTTGAAGGTCGTTCCCCGCACCCCGTCATCGGTGAAGTGGCGGACATTAGTGAAGCCATTTTTTCGGGCGTAGTCCTCCAGGATGCGCTTTTGATTTTCTACGGACACGCTCTCGTCAGACCGCCCATCGTCGTGAGATAACCTTTCGTACAATGCTGTGATTTTACCCTTTTGCTCCTGCTTCCTCATGTGTGTAACCTCCTGTTTTGTATTTTCACGACCTTTCTATCCTTATTATAGTGACCCTTTTGGATCGGTGACAACGAAGCTGACAGGGTACTTCTTGGAGGTACACTGCATCAGATTGGGTTTCAACCAAAACCGGGTCTTGCCGGAGCCGGAGCCGCCGATAATCAGAACATTTTTGTTCCGTGCCGTCTTGGGGTCGGCAGGACGGTTGTTCATGGTCAGGCTCTCCGTCTGGGTGAGGATGATGTTGTTTTCAAACACCGGGTCAACATAGGGCCGGATGTCCTCTGCTGTGCCCCACCGGGCGGAGCCGTATTCCATGTTCTTGCGGAATTTTTTTGCATTTTTGCCCTTCACATAGACACCCAGGCGTATGGCAGCGGCGATGGCAATACCGACGCAGAGATCTACCGGGTGGAAGCTGGGAAGCGCTGTGGCAAAGGCGGCGGACAATCCCTCCATGAAGTGCAGGAACTTTCCGGCAAAATCAGAACCGGGAGCCAGCCGTGCGGCCTGCCCCAGTTTGGTGCAGAACAGAACAATGAACACATAGGGCAGATTTGGCAGAAGGGTTTTCTTCCAGTTTATCTGCTTCACCGTTCCAGCTCCTTTTTCTTTGTCCGATCCACCACAGCGGACTGAATCAGCGCCTTAAACTGTTGCAGCTTGGCAAGTACGGAGGGACGGGATTTCTTGTTCACGATCTGCTCCGTGTACTCCTTGAAAGCGGCGGTCATGGCATCGGCATCCTGACTTTTGAAGAAAATCAGGTAGCGATCCTGTCCCTTTGCCTTGAAGGGGGCAAAATCAATGCCGTACTTCCGGGCAATCCGGTTGAAGGAACCGATGTTCTGGTCTGTGACCTCCACGCTCTGCAAGCCCCGATTCTGGGCGGCGAGCTTTTTGACGGTCATCTTGCCATGGGGCTGCTTGGTTTGGTGATGGGTTTTCATCTGGGCAAGAAATTTGCTGAGCGCTTTGCGCAGCTCCTGCTCTGTCAGCTTGGAGCAGTTGACAATGAGGGTGACAACCCTCTGTTCCACTTCTTCCTGCATGGAAAATCACGCTCCTTTCATGGAATTTGCAGGGAGAAGGTAATCCCTGCTAGGGCGGAACCACCAGCCGGTGCAGCAGTATTTTCAGATTCATGGAGCCTCCTTATCGTATCTGGTCTTTGCGGTCATAGAGGAGATTGCCCCGAATGACCTTTGCATGGGACAGAATCTGGATGTTTCCGCTCTTTTCGTTCTCCAAAGCCTTGCGATAGCCCTTGTCGGAGAGGAACAGGCGCATCCTGTCGCCTTTGTCACCCACCGGGGAATCATGGGTTAGAACATGGAAGATAATCATGTGCCGGGTGTTTTCATCAAAACGGGCCAAGTCCATGTAGTCATGCCCCTTGTAATTCTGGGCACCGGCCTGAATCCGGGCTTCCTCCATCCGCTGGGCAATGGTTTTGCTGTTACTCACGGGGGCACCTGTTTCGACCCTGCCCCTTGACCGTGAGGATGCCGTCC
>JBJDYI010000058.1:0-3119 GCA_051867165.1 Faecousia sp.
CCAAAGTGAAAGCGAGGTAATCCATGAGTAATTTCGATGATATTTTCAGCGGTCATGGGGATAAATCCAGATGGAACGACCAGCCCTTTGACAAGGAAGCATGGGCGGCAAAAAAGCAGGAGGAGCGCAAGGAACTGTATGCCCTTGCTGATTCCACCGCAACAGAGGTCAGCATAGATGGGGATATATTCCGGCAGTATCTGGATGTGCAGTCCCGGTTCAGCCGTTACAGTCCCACCAACGCCCTGCTGATTCTGGCGCAGATGCCGGAAGCCACCCAGCTTAAGGACTTCGACGGCTGGAAAGAAGCCGGGGCATCCGTCCAGCGTAAACCCAAAAGCGTGAAGATTCTGGAACCTGGCAAGGAGTATGACCGGGAGGACGGCACCCGTGGAACCTCTTTTGAGGTAAAGCGGGTATTCGATGTGTCCCAGACCAGAGGTCGGGTTCGCTCTGCCCCTGCCGTAAAGCTGGATGACCGGGTGCTGCTGAAAGCCCTGATTCACCGAACCCCCGTTCCCATTCAGACGGTGGACTCTCTGCCCAATAACATGGGTGCAATGTATGACCATAATCAGCAGGTGATCTTTGTATGCCGAGGTATGGGCGCGGAGGACATTTTCCGCAGCGTTTCCAAGGAGTTGGCTCACGCAGAACTTGCCGGTGTGCGTCAGGACTATAACCGCAGCGATGCCGCCTTTGCTGCCTACAGCGCATCCTATCTTCTGTGTAAGCGGTATGGCGTGGATGTGTCGGATTACAATTTCAGCCGCCTGCCAGCCGCCTTCCGGGAGAGCAATCCCCAGCAGGTGCGGGAGACCCTTACGGAAATCCGGGACACTGCCAACCAGATCTCCACCAGAATGTACCGCGCTCTGGAGCAGAACCGCGCCCCCAAATCCAAGGAACAGGAGCGGTGATGTATGGCAAAGGAAGAAAAGCGTGTTCTGGAGTTGGACAGGTACGAGCATGGGGTGGTCATCAATGCTCTGAATGAAATGCGCAATGACCTGATCGGTGAGGAACGTCCCACGGATATTGTGGACGAGGTACTTCTGAAAGCCATTGATGCTCCCACCAAAAAGGTAAGGGGTAAGTCCCGTGAAGAGCGATGAACGGCGAACCATAAAAATTCTGTGTGTCCTTGGTATCATTCCAGTTGTATGGCTGGCACTATTGATTGCACCTGCCGTATCTGGGGGATTGCCTGAGATTTTGCAACACTTTCCAAAAGCAATGGAGACCCCATTTCATATCGAGCTATGTGAGGACAGTCAAAATACTGTCCTTATTTTTCTGCTCATTTATGGATTGGGAATCGGTGTGGCTCTGTCCTCTCGGCGCAATTACCGCAGGGGTGAGGAACACGGCTCTGCCAAATGGGGCAGTGCCACAGCCGTCAATAAGAAGTATCAGGCAAAGGATCCGGAGGCCAACAAGGTTTTCACCAAGCATGTCCGCATGGGTTTGGACGGCAGAAAGCACCGCCGCAATCTGAACACCGTGGTAGTGGGCGGCAGTGGTTCCGGTAAGAGCCGATTCTACGCCCTCATCAATCTGCTGCAAGCCTGTTCTTCTTATTTCGTGCTGGACTGTAAGGGGGAGCTGCTGCGCATGACGGGCACATTCCTGAAAATGCGGGGGTATGAAATCAAGGTGCTGGATCTGCTCAGTATGGAGAAAAGCCACTGCTTCAATCCCTTTGCATATCTGGAAACGGACAACGATGTCCAGAAGCTGGTGACCAGCCTGTTCAAAGCTACTACCCCCAAGGGAAGCCAGTCCAATGACCCCTTCTGGGACACTGCGGCATCTATGCTGCTGTCGGCAATCATTTTCTACCTTCTCTATGAAGCCCCAGAGGAGGAACAGAACTTTCCCATGGTCATGGAAATGCTCCGCGCCGGAGAAGTCCGGGAAGATGATGACACCTATCAATCCCCGCTGGACGAGCTGTTTGACCGGCTGGAAATGCGCAATCCCGACCACATTGCGGTGAAGTATTACAAGGATTACCATTCCGGTTCTGCCAAGACTCTGAAGTCCATTCAGATCACTTTGGCCGCAAGATTGGAGAAATTCAACCTTGCCAGCGTGGCAGCGCTGACGGCCACCGATGAATTGGAGCTGGCATCCCTGGGAGAAAAGAAAGTAGCGCTGTTCGCCCTGATCCCCGATCACGATGTGAGTTTCAACTTCCTTGTGAGTATGGTATATAGCTGTACCTTCGAGCAGTTATTCCGGCTGGCAGACGATAAGTACAAGGGTGCCCTGCCTGTTCCCGTCCATTTTCTCATGGATGAGTTTGCCAATGTGAGCCTGCCGGATGATTTTGACAAGTTGTTGGCAACTATGCGCTCCCGGAATGTGTTCGTGTCCATTATCATCCAAAATATCGCCCAGCTCAAGAACCTGTTTGAAAAGCAGTGGGAATCCATACTGGGCAACTGCGATGAATTTCTCTATCTGGGCGGCAACGAAATCGGCACCCACAAGATGATTGCAGAATCCTACCTGGGCAAGCAGACCATCGACATGAACACCTACGGCAAAAGCTCCGGGCGCAGCGGCAACTATTCCACCAACTGGCAGATCACCGGGCGGGAGCTGCTGGATGCTGCGGAGGTTCGGATGCTGGATAACCGCTATGCGCTGCTGTTCATCCGGGGCGAAATGCCTATCATGGACGAAAAGTACGACCTGCTGAACCACCCCAATGTCAAGTTCACCCC
The DNA here is from genome assembly GCA_051867165.1 of Faecousia sp. Taxonomy (GTDB): domain Bacteria; phylum Bacillota; class Clostridia; order Oscillospirales; family Oscillospiraceae; genus Faecousia. The sequence goes on from JBJDYI010000058.1 coordinate 2,733, forward strand.
GGAGGAAGGAGGTGCACCCTATGTCCACGGCGGCACAGAGCTGTCCGTGGGAAGTCTGTCCCTGTCCACCGTTTCCGGTGCGGAAACGAAATTTATCAACCTGTCCGAAATCGAATTTGAGCTTCTTTCTGATGAAGAAATAGAAGCGGAACTACTAAATGGAGGAAAACAAAATGAAGAACATCATTAAGAACATCGTAAACGCCAAGAAGGATAAGACCACCCAGAAGCTGCCCATGCCTTCCCATGTGAAGAATGGCTTCCGCCGTTACTCCGTCACGGTGCTGGCACTGGCGCTGTGTTCCGCTCTGGTGCTGCCTGCATCTGCCACTGGCGGCGACCCCCTTACCGTTGTCAACAACCTGTCTGACTTCATCTTTGGCATGA
>JBJDYI010000059.1:0-3118 GCA_051867165.1 Faecousia sp.
CCGACACCTCCAGCCGGAAACTCCGCGTGGCGCTGATCGCCTTCAATACCAGCGGATGAATAAACCGCCGCAGCTTTTCAGATGTACGTTCTTTTTCCATAGCTTTTTATCTCTCCCTCAGCAAAAACGCATTCTCCCAGCGGGGAATCAATGTATGCAGATGGGAAAAGGCATCCTCTGGCGGCGTGACGCCCTTGGGGCGGTAGATCAGCCCCGCAATATAGTCCAGATTGAAGTAGGGCCATTCGCTGAATCGCGCCTTTATGTACTGTTCCCACTCGTCCACCGCAAGCTGTGCTCTCTTAGCTGGAACCGTCTCCCATATCTCATATTTCAGAGAGGCCAGCACATCCCGTAGGTCGCCGATAGCGCGGGATTTTTCTGCGGCTCCATCTCCGTAGACGCTCATGTCGAAGTTTTCGCCGATATTGATCTTGAAGCGTTTGCCGTACTGTTCGGCAGCGACAGGAACGATCACGGCGCCACCCTGCCGCGCAATGTCCACAATTCCCCAATAGCATGGCAGCATGGGCAGGTTCGGTGTCAGGTTCCATGTTCCCTCCGGGAAATACATCAGGTTCCCGCCTTCCTGTAGCAGACGAATCATGCGCTCGGTGGCTGAACGGCGATCCTCTTTGACCATCTCATTGAAATAAATTACGCCGTTAAGTGCAAGAAACGGTGCATCCACAATGCCCTGCAAATGCTCATAATCGCCGGAGAGCAGATAATAGTGTGACTGGATGGCCTCGCTGACAACCTCAATATCGAACTTGCCCACATGTGTTACAGCAAAGATCACAGGCTTGTCCGTCCAGCTGCGTTTGTCGCCGATTACCTCGTGAGTGAAGCCGCCCATTCGGTTCTTCACCTTATAGATGAACAGAATCAGCTTATGCAGCTTGAGACGCTGCCGCAGAGTCAACCGGCTGTACCATCGACCTTCCTCTTTTTCCCGTAACTTATAATAAAGAGAGAGAAACTCGGCTTTCCGCTGTTCCCTTTCCTCAGGCGCAAGCCCCGGTTCCAGCATTTTCAGCTGTTCCTCAGCCAGAATGTTCATATTGATTTCTCCTATCTGTTTCTCAATAAAAAGGTGTTTCCTCTGCAGGGAATCAGCATGTCCAGATGGGCAAAGACCTCCCCCGGTTCGGTATGTGGATGATAGATGCAGGAGCTTTCGTATTCCCAGTCAATGGGCGGATATTCCTCCACAGCATAGAACAGCTTCTTTTGTTCCGCATCCAAATCCAGTTCTGCCCGGCTGAAAAGTCCGTTTTGTTCCCAGAACGCCCAGCGCATGGCCGCCATGGTATCCCGCAGGGTGGTAATGGCTTCTGCTTTGCTGTCCTCTGGGGACACTACCATCGGTTCACCAAATCGGACAAAGCACTTTTTCTCCCCCCGGCTGTATTCCAGAACGGTGGGAACGATTTGCGCCCCGGTTTCTTTAGCAACATCAATAACGCCCCATTTCATGGGCAGCATCAGCTGATTTTCCGTAAGGTTCCATGTTCCTTCCGGGAACATGACGATGGAACGGCCCTTGCGCAGGTAGGTGCTCATAGCCAGCTTGGATGCCGCTGTATCTTCTTTATCCTTGCGATCAACGAAGACCACACCGTTGAGAATAAAGTACAGCCAGTCGGAAAAGCCCAGGCGCTGTTTTCCCAAAAGGATATACGAACGCTGCGGAGCTATGCGTCCCATGATCGGCGTATCCGCAAAGCAGGAATGATTCACGGCATAGATCACCGGCTTGTCCGGCAGCAAACGGCAGGGCTGCTCGATGACAACCTGATACGGCACACGAAAGCTGGCAATCAGGCTTAGCACCGGGCGAAGCAAGTCCTTGAAAAGCATGATTGCCTTGTTATCGGTCAGGGGTTTGTTATGAGATGTTTTTTCTTTGGTCGTGAATTGTCTCATGGTCAATCCCTTCTAAACAAAAACGCATTCTCCCGGCGGGGAATCAATGTTTGCAGATGTGCAAAGGCTTCTGACGAGGTAATGACTGGGTTGGCAACCTTTGCCTTGCCGATGCGCTTTTCGTCAGCTAAGTCCAACCGATACCCAATACTGGGAATATCACATGCGCTGCACAATTCTTCTTTCATGGCTTCCCATTGTGCTCGTAGGGGAACGCCCTGCGCTTCAAGAGTTGCCCTTTCGTAGGAAGAATATTTCTCCATCAGCGCGAAGGACATATCCCGCATGATTGCAACCAATTCGTCTTTTTTGACAAATACATCGTCAGAGGCTGTCACACGGAAGGGGACACCCCGGGAGGCATAGCAGCGTTTCTTCTGAAATTCGTCATAGTGAAGGACCGTGGGAACAATCTCGCAGCCGGTTTCCTTCGCGAGGCGCAGAATGCCGACATTGATATCCTGAATCAACCAGTTTTCGGAATTGTGCCCATCCGCGCCGTGGCATTCATCAGCTTCACCGTTATCGTCCAAATTCCAGTAGCCCTCCGGGTAAATGATGATATTGCCCCCATGTTCAATGACAAATTTCATCTTTTCATAGGAAGCCTTTCGGCTTGCGGGCGTATCCCGGTTCAATAGAATCATGCCGTAAGCCCACAGACCCAGCCCGTTGACGGTTTCAAAGGCCAAATATGGATTGCCGAACACCACATAGCCGCTTTGCCCCACCGCGTTGGCACCGATAACGATATCATCCGCCTGACGATGATTGATGGCAAATACTCTGCCGAGCTTCGATTTTGGGAGCTTCTCCCTGGAATCAATCATGATCTTATAATCTGTCTGTGTCGCGTATACCAGCCGCAGAATGGGCGCGAAGATTTTACGGATTCAGATTCCGGCGGCAGACAAGGTGCCGTCAACGCTCAAATCCTGCAAATAGTCTACGCAATGGCTGGTTCCGTGGATCAGGTCAGAAATGAGTTGCATTCCTCCCATAGTTCGTTCCTCTATTTCTTCCAATTTCTCTGCATATATTTCACAAGGTCGTATCTCTTATCCTCTTCCCGGCGGGCAAGGGTCAGGCAGGGGGTGGGTTGACGCGAAGATGTACGGCACGCCCTTTTACAGGTTGGGATAGCGTTCCACATGGATTCTGCACCCCGAGGCCAGACGCAGAACAGGAC
>JBJDYI010000060.1:0-3111 GCA_051867165.1 Faecousia sp.
GCAGCGGACTGAAAATCCGCGTGTCGTTGGTTCGATTCCGACCGGAGGCACCATGATGCGGGTGTAGCTCATCTGGTAGAGCGCCACCTTGCCAAGGTGGAGGTAGCGAGTTCGAGCCTCGTCACCCGCTCCAAAAAGATAAGGAACGCTCATGCGTTCCTTATTTCATACGGTACCGTGGCCAAGTGGTAAGGCAAGAGTCTGCAAAACTCTCATTCACCCGTTCAAATCGGGTCGGTACCTCCATATTTACCCAACACTTTAGATGCAACTTGGAAAAAGTTGCATCTAAAGTGTTTTTTGGTGGCATTTATTAAAAATATGATATGTATAAGTTCTGCTTTTAAGGGTAAAATGTGAACACGATTTTTTGCAACTCCATAGATGCAGACACCCTTAGATGAACCTTTTGAACAGGTTCAGCCAGATACAACGTAGATATTGGCAGCGCCCTTTTTGGTTTCGGGCAGTATTTCAAAAAGGGCACAGCTTTTTTATAGAGTTTTCAGAAAATTATCATATGTGAATCAGCCGGGATTTTTGTGGCGCAGGAGCGCCATAAGAATCCCGGCTTTTTCTTTTTCAAAAAGGGCGCTGACTCTCAGCATCCTTTCCCAGCCGTTCTCCTTTCTCAGGAGGACGGCTTTTTTGTTTTCTTAGCACAATATCCCGCGCCTCAAAAAGGGCGCAGGAGGAAATGGAGGTTACAATTGAAGAATCCAAACAAAGCAAGTTCCAAGCCAAACAGAACCAGACCGGAATACCGTTCTCACACAGGGCCTCCTGTACAGACCGAGAAACCCGTCTGTACAGCATCCCCACTGTGCGAGGGATGCCCCTTTCCAGGGCATGGCTTTCTGTGCCAAGGCGGGGACGGAGAATGTATGCGCACACGATTGATGAAACTATCTGAGAAGGAGGAAACCAAATGAGTATGCCATTTCCAAGCCGTGGTCAGGTGGAATTCACGCGAAGCTCTTACCCTCCCGGCACACGAATCGTATTGAACTGCATGAATGACCCCTATGCCCCAGTAGAACCCGGAACGCGGGGCACTGTTCGGTATGTGGACGATGCCGGACAGGTCGGAGTTGCCTGGGACAATGGGCGCAGCCTTTCGCTGATTCCCGGTGTGGACAGCTTCCGTAAACTGACCCAGCAGGAACTTGCCCAGGAACAGGGCATAAGAATGGAGGAGATGAAGCTGTGAGTATTCAGAAGATTTCCAAAGAGCAGCTCCGTCGGATGGGCGATCAAGAGGGACTTGTCCTGCAAGGCTGCGGCGGCGATCCCCAGGAATGGCTGGATGGTATCAACCAGATTCTCACAGATGAAGGCATTCTCAAAAAGGGCGCCGGATTTGAGGACGCCTATACCTTCCGGCTTGATGGGCTGACGTGCCTGCTGTTTCCCTTCAAGGAAAATATGGAGCTGGATATGGGAAAGCTCGCCGTATGGCGGTTGGCTACCCATTCCACTTTCGGCGGCACCTGGCTGTCCGACTACGTTCCCAATCGCCTTGGTGGTTTTGTGCAGGTTCAGGAACAACAGGAACCTGTGCATGGCAAGCCGGATTGTCCCCTCATAGGGACTGACGGAAATATCTTTCATCTTATGGGCAAAGCCGCAGAGACGCTGAGAAAGAATGGGATGAAGGAGCAGGCGGAGGAGATGCGAAACAGAATTTTCCAATGCCAAAGCTATGATTCCGCTCTGAGTATCATCGGGGATTATGTGAATATTACCTCCGTACCAGGTATACAAGAGGGTGTGGCAATGGACGAGCAGTGCTGACAGGGATGTTCCTTCTCCCTTGACGGAATAGATTGCCCTATGATAATATTGATACAAAATAACAAAGGGAGATGATTTTATGGAGCTTAATGAGAGAATCAAATCAGCCGCTTCCTATCTGCTCACGCATATTACCCAGAGACCTGCCGTCGGCATGGTGCTTGGCAGCGGCCTTGGGGACTTTGCCGATACACTGGAGGATGCGGTACGCATTCCGTTTTCGCAGATTCCGAATTTCCCGATTCCAACGGTACCGGGACATGTGGGGGCGTTGGTTTTTGGCAAAAAGCAGGGGAAGGAAGTTGTTGTGCTTCAGGGGCGTATCCACTTCTATGAGGGACTCCCGCAAAGTGAAATCACTCTGCCGATTCGGGTTCTGACCGCCATTGGTGTTAAAACGTTGATTCTTACCAATGCCGCCGGGGGTGTGAATACATCGTTTTCTCCGGGTGATCTGATGCTCATTTCTGACCACATCAACTTTTCTTTCTCGAATCCCCTGATTGGACCGAATCTGGATGACTATGGTCCCCGCTTTCCGGATGTCAGTGATGTTTATACGGCAGAGCTGCGCTGCGCCATCAAGGAAGCGGCTGCATCAGCCGGAATCCGCCTGCAGGAGGGCGTATATATGATGTTCTCGGGTCCCAGTTATGAAACGCCTGCCGAAATTCGTATGGCACGTGTTCTGGGAGCAGATGCAGTGGGAATGTCTACGGTTCCAGAAGCGCTTGTAGCAGCCCATTGCGGTATGCGGGTGGCAGGTATTTCCTGCATTACCAATATGGCAGCTGGGGTTCTCCCGCAGAAGCTGAGCCATGCAGAAGTCGTGGAAACTGCCGCACGGGTACACGATGTGTTCCATTCTGTGCTGGATCTTATACTTTGTGTCATTTGAAATAACGGTTCAAAGATCATTGGATGAAAAACCGCTATGGAATCCGAAAGGAAACCATAGCGGTCTTTTTGCGTTCTATGGAAAAAATCAATCCCACATATGCTTGAGCAGGTAGGATTCCAGATCATAGTCATATTTGAACCGCACCCCGGTGATGGACTCGCCGTTAAGGATGGCGGTGTAAGCCTTCTGGTGGATTTCATTCTGTTCCCGGTCACCGACAAACAGGTTGTCCGAGATCATCAGGGCGAAGGCAGCGTCCGGGTACTTTGCTTCCAACTCGGGAACGCTCTCCGGGGCGGCGTGGCGCAGGGCGTTCATGCCGGGGATGCTGCTGAAAACCGCTTCCTGCTGCCTGAGCAGCTCCTGACGGGTGTGGCGAATGGCAGTGCTCATTTTGAATCTCTCCTTCTCTTTAC
>JBJDYI010000061.1:0-11579 GCA_051867165.1 Faecousia sp.
AGGCGGTGGAGGCATTGGTGACGGCCTTGTAGAAGTCGTTGTGGCCGTGCCATTCTAGACATTCACTGGGCACATCGGCATAGTGCTGCAAACCGTAGATGATACCGGCGACGCTGCGGGGCATGGCTGCTTCGGTGTAGGGAACGCCGTAGCCCATGGTGTCGCAGGCACGGATTTTCACAGGGATGCCGGCTTCCCGGCTGAGAGCCTGCAGCTCGTTGACGAAGGGAACCACGAAGCCATAGAAATCGGCCCGGGTGATGTCCTCCAGATGACACCGGGGAATGACACCGGCGTTGAAAGCATCCTTGATGGTGCCCAGATAGTAGTCCAGGCACTGCTGACGGTTCATTTTCATCTTTTTGAAGATGTGGTAGTCGGAGCAGCTGACCAGGATTCCGGTTTCCTTGATGCCAAGTTCCTTGACCAGTTTGAAATCTTCCTTGCTGGCGCGGATCCAACTGGTGATCTCCGGGAACTTCAGATCCAGGCCCATGCACTTTTCCAGGGCTTCCCGGTCCTTCTTGCTGTAAATGAAGAATTCCGTCTGGCGAATGATGCCGTAGGGGCCGCCCAGCTTGTTTAAGAGCTTGTAGATGTTGACGATCTGGTCAACACTGTATGGCTCCACACTCTGCTGGCCGTCCCGAAGAGAGGTGTCGGTGATCCAGATCTCTTCCGGCATTCCCATAGGCACACGGCGGTGGTTGAAGGCCACCTTGGGAATGGTACCATAAGAATAAACATCCCGCTGGAGATTTGGCTCCTCCACATTCTGCAGGTTGTATTTATAGGACTTTTTTTCTAGCAAATTGGTCTTGCTGGAGATTTCTAACATAGGGGTAACTCCTTTCCGGGGGGTGCTCTTTCGTATTGATGTATACAATTATACATAGGAGTGCCATTTTGTCAAGACAAAAATGTTCCCGGAAGGAATACGGATGTGCTTCAGATGCGGAAAACAAGGACCAAATTAGCAAAAATCCCTTGACATTTTTGGCTAGGTTGCTATACTGATAAAAAATGAAAACGTTTCCTTGGATAAAATTAACAAAGATTGGAGTGCTCCGTCATGGCAAAAAAAACCCCCAATTCTCTGCGCAATCAGGTGATCTATTCTGTCTACGTCCGTAACCACACCCCAGAGGGAACCTTTCAGGCGGTTATTCCGGATCTGGACCGGATCAAGGCATTAGGCACAGACATTATCTGGCTGATGCCCATTCATCCCGTTGGCATCAAGGGAAAGAAGGGGAGCCTAGGCTGTCCCTACGCCAATCGGGACTACCGCACCGTGAACCCGGAATATGGCACCATGGAGGATTTTCTGGCCCTGGTGAACGCCATTCATGAAAAGGGGATGAAGTGCATCATTGATGTGGTGTATAACCACACCTCTCCCGACTCCACCCTGATCATGGAGCATCCGGAATTTTTTTACCGGAAGCCGGATGGAAGCATGGGCAATCATGTGGGCGACTGGACGGATGTGGTGGATCTGGACTACAATTGTAAGGAATTGTGGGATTACCAGATTGAGTCCTTAAAAATGTGGGCCGGCATTGTGGACGGATTTCGCTGCGACGTGGCTTCTTTTGTCCCTGTGGAGTTCTGGTGCAAGGCGCGGGAAGCCTGCGAGGAAGTCAGGCCCGGCTGTATCTGGCTGGCCGAAACTGTCCACAGCGGCTTTGGACTGATGAGCCGCCAAATGGGCCTTTATTCTGCCAACGACTACGATATGTTCACCGCCTTTGATATGGAGTACGACTATGACATCCGGGAAGTCTTTGACCGTTACCTGAAAGGGGAGTGCCACCTCTCCAATTACATCGATGTCATCAACTTCCAGGAATGCGGTTATCCAGTGAATTACAACAAAATGCGCTTCCTGGAAAATCACGACCAGCCCCGGATCTGTTCCTTTGTCCAGGACAAGCTGGCCCTGGAGAATTTTACTGCTTTCCTGTACTTCCTGAAGGGCACCACGCTGCTCTATGCGGGCCAGGAATTCTGCTGTACAGCCATTCCCAGCCTCTTTGACAAGGATGTGTTCCCCCGGGACCTGGGAGACATCAGCGCCTGGTTCCCCAAGCTGAATCAGGTGAAAAAGGAAGTGCTGTCCTGTGAAGATGCGTTCGTTGGCTCCGCTGATGACCGCAATGACATTGCTATCCTGGAACGCAATGACACCAAGGTCCGAAAGCTGGGCATTTTCAGCCTGAAGGGTAAGGCTGCTGATGTGAAGGTGAATTTCCCTGACGGTACATATCTCAATCATCTCGATGACACCAACGTGATCATCTGTGATGGAATCCTGCCCTGCGATGGCAAGCCCATTGTATTGACGTCTTCTGTGAGATAAAAACGGTCTGCCCGGCAATGAACCGTCCCTTGTCAAGCATACCGGAAAAATCGAAAATCGTATCAAGCAGCTGCTGCCGTTATGGTGGCAGCTGCTTTTGCAGTCAAAAGAAAACCCAGCCGCTTCCGTGGGAAGCGGCTGGTATAACGAATAAAATCACCAAAACACATCTTATAGGATATTCATATCAAACGGTTTCATTCCACCGAAGGATACAGTTTCATGGAATGTCTGGATTACGCCTTGGCTTTTGGCATGTAATTGATTTCGTTGACGGCAATGACGGTGACAAATGCGGTGGGATCGTTTTTTCGGATGAAGTCCATCAGCAGACGGTATTCCTGCTTGTCCACAATGGTGACGATCTCCTTGCGCTCGGTGTTGTTGTAGGCACCGATGGTATTATAGATGGTGGCGCCGGAATGGAGCTGATGGAGGATGAACCGGGTGATTTCCTCTTGCTTTTGAGACAAAATACAGACCCGACGCTTGATATTGATGCCAAAAATAAAATTATCCACCAGTAGACCGCCAAAATATGTACCCAGAACAGAAAGCACCACAATCTTCTTTTCATAGACCAGGGCGGAGGTGAGGGCCACCACAATGCCGGACAGCGACATGGCCTGTCCCAGATCCATCCGCAGGAATTTGTTCATGATCTTGGCCACAATATCGATGCCGCCGGAGGCTGCATTTCGGGAGAACAGGATAGCAAGACCGATGCCTACCACCATGATGTAGCAGATCACATCCAGCAAGGGGTCATCCGTCAGAGACTGGAAATTGGGGCAGACGATCTCCAGCACACCGAGCATCACAGGCAGAAGAAGGGTGGAATACACGGTCTTGACACCGAACTCCGGGCCGATCAGCAAAAAACCCAACACCAGCAGCACCACATTGATGATGAAGGTGATAACAGAAATGGGCAGGGGGACAAAATTGCTGATGACCATGGCCAGAGCCGTGGCGCTGCCCACGCTGACATGACTGGGAATCATGAAGAAATACACAGCAATGGCCACAATGCCGGTGCCGCCGGTGATGATGAGAAAATCGGTGATATTGTGTTTGTTGAGCATAAGGGTACCCCAATTCATAAAAGATAGTGTAGTTGTATCACGGGCAAATTCCGTTGTCAATCAGGAAAAAGGTCAATGCAATCTCCAGACCTGGGGTCAGGGACTGAATCTGCACAAATTCTTCCCGGGTGTGAGCACCGCCGCCCCGGTACAGGCCAAAGGTGGCTGCGGGAATTCCAAGAGAAAGGGGGATATTGGCATCGGTGGAGGCAGCACAGAAGGGGGGCTCCAGGGCGTAGATCTGACGGATGGCGGCAGCGCACCGGTTCAGGAGCTTCTCATGAGACTCCGGGGGAACATGGCTGCCGCAGGGGCGGATTCCTATGTTTTCCAAAGCAAAATGCACGCCAGGGAATTGCTGGGACTCCAGAAGATTGTGAAATTGCTGGGCCATGATGGCAAGGCATGCCCGGTCATTGGACCGGTATTCATAGGTCAGCTCTGCCTTCTGGGCAATGGTGTTGACAGAGGTACCGCCGGAAATCAGGCCAACGTTGTAGGTGGTCTGAGTGCCCGGCTTTTGGGGAACCTGCTGCTGATACAGCCGGGTCACCAGGCCGGACAGGTGAGCGATGGCATTGGGGTTGCCGAAATCACTGAAAGAATGGCCGCCCTTGGTGGAGACGGTAACCTTCCAACGCTCCGAGCCCACCGCACGGGAAACAATGCAATCAGACTGGCAGTCAAAGGACACCAGAGCGTGGATGTTCCCGGACTGGTCGTCCATAAGCTGCCGAACCCCTTTGAGATTGCCCAGGCCCTCCTCACAGCTGTTGAAAACAAGGAGTAATGGTTCCGGGACCAGGTCGGCATGGGTCAGGAAGAATTTGGCGCATAACATCAGGGCGACCACATTGGCGGTGTCATCCCCCACACCGGGGGCATAAAGCCGTCCGTTTTCCTCCCGGACCGGCAGGGGACTGGTGTCAGGAAAGACAACATCAGTATGGGCCAGCACGGCCATCCGGGAGGGACCATCCCCCAGGGGCAGGATCACATTTTTGGCGGAATCCACAGTGACATGAGCTGCGCCGTTTTTCAAAAGCCAGTCATGAATGAAATTGGCGCGGAGCTCCTCCTGATGGGAGGGGGCAGGGATGGCCGCCAGGGTTTTCAGAAGGGCAAGGTGTTCCGGGAATTGGGCGGTACACCAGGCATGAAGTTCGGTTTGAGAGATCATGGGAACCTCCGGAAGATGTTTCTATTTCAGTTTAACGGGGTATCCCGCAGCTCACCTGCGGGATTTGCGATCATAATACCTTTTTGATAAATCCTTTCACCAACGCCTCGTACCGGGGGGTGTCCACCATGTAACTCAGGGCGTGATAAGCCCCGGGGAAGGTGTGACGCTCCACCATCTGGGGGTTGGCATCAGCAATGACAGCGCTCATTTCCGGAGGCACGAAGGTGTCATCTTCACCATGGATGATGAGGATGGGAATCTTGGCCTGCTTCACAGCCTCCGCACCGGTGGTCTCTCGTACATCAAAACCACCATAGACCTTGGCACCCAAAACCACAAAGGGTTTGATAAGCCGGGGTGGGAAACCACGCTTCTTGCCCACATCCAGGATCACATCCATGGGGGAGGAATAGGGGCAGTCAGCCACAATGCCCTTTACGTTGGAGGGCAGGTCCAGTTCAGAGGCCATGACAACGGTGGCACCGCCCATGGAGACGCCGTACAGGATTATTTTGACTTCCGGGCCAAACCGATTCACGGCGTAATCCACCCATAGCAGCAGATCCTGCCGTTCCTTAATGCCGAAGGTGATAGACCTGCCCTGACTTTTTCCGTGAGAGCGTTCATCGATCAGCAGCAGATTGTGGCCCAGCTGGAAGGCAATATCGGCACCGCCGCAGAAATCCCTCAGCCAGGAGCTTTTGTAGCCATGGAACCCAATGGCCAGGGGGGCATTGTCAGCGGTATGATAGTAACGTCCGCTTAATGTCAGACCGTCCTGGGACTGGATGGTGACGAACTCGCAGGGCTTGTTGCTCAGAGAATGGAACATGTCTTGGAGCAAGGCTTTGTAAGGCTGATAAACGAGGCCTTTCACTTCCGGAATTTTCTCCCGGTCCACCGTGGGGGAATAGAAGGCCATGCGATAGGCATAGTAACTGCCGCCAAACACCACGGCCAAAATCAGACAAACAAGCGCGTAAACGATCATATCATAGCTCCCGGATGTAGGTCATCAGTTCCTGAAAACCGCCCTGAGGGTACCGGGAAATGTCTTTGTTTTCCCGGTTGATGAGGCTGTGGGTCAGCAGGAACACCTTCATGCCGAGATTCTCCGCCATCATATCCTCGTCCACATCGTTGCCCACCATGAGGCAGTTTTCAGGTTTTACATCCAGTGTAGCCAGAATATCCTGGTAATAATCGGGATTTGGCTTGCAATGCCGGGAATTTTCATAAGTGGTGATCAGCTCAAAATCCTCCGGATTCAATCCTGCCCATTTGGCACGGCTGTGGGTGGCGATGGCAGGAAAAAGAGGATTGGTGGCAAGCGCTACCTGATAACCCATGGCCTTGATTTCTGCGATGGCAGACGCTGCCTGGGGATCAAAGCCACAGTCTTTCGCAACTTGCTGAAATTCGTTTCGGTAATAGTCATTGAACAATTCTTCATCCACCCGACAGTCACGGCCCAGAATGGCGTTGAACACAGACCAGAACAGATCTTCATTGGTCTGGCTACCGTCATTTCTCACCATGGCTCCGGTGCCCTTCCACAGGGCCTTGGTCAATTGTTCCGGTGCATAGCCGTAAGGGGCCAGTTTTTTTGCCATGCGGCTCAGATAGCTTTGAACGAAGATATCCTGATCCATGGGAAGCAGTGTCCCATCCAGGTCAAATAAAATGGTTGTAATCATAGAATTACCTCTTCATTTTTTACTAATGTTTCTTATTATACAAAAATCGTCCTCCCATTTCAACAGGGGAGGACGATTCTGATTTGTAAATTTTTATATGGGGGTGGATTCCTGACCAACAGACATGATGTTGTAGGGGGTGGTCTGGTAGACGAAATAGTTCAGCCAGTTGCTGTAAAGCAGATTGCCGTGGCCACGCCAGCGGACAATGGGAGCCTTGGAGTCGTCATCATCCGGATAGTAGTTTTTCGGCACCTGAATGGGCAGCCCGGCATATTTGTCCCGGAAATATTCCCGTTCCAGGGTGTCGGGATCATACTCCGAATGGCCGGTGACAAAGATCTGACGGCCTTCCTTGTTCATGACGATGTAGACGCCGGCTTCCTCAGAGGAGGCCAGGATTTTAAGACCCGGAGTGGCTTCAATATCCTCCCGGAGGATGGTGGTGTGCCGGGAGTGGGGGACCCAGAATTCATCATCAAATCCCCGGAGCAGAATGGCACGCTTGTAGTCTGCCTTGTGCGGAAAGACGCCAAAGAGCTTTTCCGGCAGGGGATGCTTCTGAATACCATAATGATAGTAAAGACCCGCCTGGGCGCCCCAGCAGATGTGAAAGGTGGAGTGGACATGGGTTTTGCTCCACTCCATGATGGTGGTCAGCTCTTCCCAGTAATTGACTTTTTCAAAGGGCATGTTTTCCACGGGAGCCCCGGTGATAACCATGCCGTCAAACTTCCGGTCCTTCAGGTCGTCGAAGGTCTTGTAAAAGGCCAGCAGGTGTTCCTCCGGGGTATTTTTGGGCTTGTGGGAGGAGAGCATCATCAGTTCCAGGTGCACCTGCAGAGGCGTATTGCCCAGCATCCGGCTCAGCTGTGTTTCTGTGACGATCTTGGTAGGCATCAGGTTCAGCAGCACAATCTCCAGGGGACGGATCTGCTGGGTCTCCGCCCGGTTCTGCTTCATGACGAAAATGTTCTCATTTTGCAGAATTTCCGCTGCGGGAAGGTCGTTGGGTATCTGAATGGGCACGATTGTGTCCTCCGTCGTTGATAAAAATAGTGGATTGGAAATGATTGCGGATTACAACACGATTATCATACGTTTTCCAGAGCCTGGGCAATGTCGTCCAACAGGTCCTGAATATTTTCCAGACCGCAGCTGAGACGAATCAGGTCGGCACCCACACCGGCGGCGTCCAGCTGCTCATCGGTCATCTGCCGATGGGTGGCAGAGGCAGGGTGGAGGCAGCAGGTCCGGGAGTCAGCCACATGGGTTTCAATGGAGCCCAGCTTCAGATGCTTCATGAAGATCTCCGCAGCTTTCCGTCCGCCGGTCAGACCGAAGGAAATGACACCGCAGGAGCCATTCGGCATATACTTCTGGGCAAGGTCATAATACTTGTCCCCTTTGAGACCGCAGTATTGGACCCATTTGACCTTTTCATGGCCCTGAAGGTATTCTGCCACGGCCTGGGCATTGGCACAGTGCTGCTTCATGCGGAAGGGGAGACTTTCCAGACCGATGTTCAGGATGTAAGCATTCTGGGCTGACTGGCAGCAGCCGAAGTCCCGCATCAGCTGGGCTGTGCATTTGGTGATGAAAGCACCGGCGATACCGAACCGCTCTGTGTAGGTGACACCATGATAGCTGTCGTCAGGGGTACACAGGCCGGGGAACTTGTCGGGGTATTTTGTCCAGTCAAAGTTGCCGCTGTCCACAATGACACCGCCAACCGTGGAGGCATGGCCGTCGATGTACTTGGTGGTGGAATGGGTGACGATATCGGCGCCCCATTCAATGGGGCAGCAGTTGACCGGGGTGGCGAAGGTGTTGTCCACGATCAGGGGAACCCCGTGAGCGTGGGCAGCCTTTGCAAACTTTTCAATGTCCAGCACCGTCAGGGCAGGGTTGGCAATGGTCTCGCCAAAGACGGCCTTGGTGTTGGGCTGGAAAGCGGCGTTCAATTCTTCTTCCGTGCAGTCGGGGTCAATGAAGGTGGTTTCCAGGCCCATTTTCTTCATGGTGACGGAGAACAGATTGAAGCTGCCGCCATAGATCGCGGAGCTGGCAATGATATGGTCGCCGCAGCCGGCGATGTTGAAGACGGACAGGAAGGTGGCTGCCTGACCGGAAGAGGTCAGCATGGCGGCGGATCCGCCTTCCAGGGCGCAGATTTTTTTTGCCACGGCATCACAGGTGGGGTTGGCAAGGCGGGAATAGAAATAGCCATCTGCTTCCAGGTCAAAGAGTTTCCCCATGTCCTCAGAGGTGGCATATTTAAAGGTGGTGCTCTGATAAATGGGCAGCTGCCGGGGCTCTCCATTGCCGGGGGTATATCCTGCCTGAATGCACAGTGTTTCGGTTCTCAGTTTGGAATTCATGATTGGTCACCTCATGTAAAAATTGATTGTGTCTATTCTATACAAACAGATGTCTTTTGTCAACAAAATTGCAATATCTGTGCAGGCATAAAAAACCGGACTCCACATTCCTGTGAAGTCCA
The DNA here is from genome assembly GCA_051867165.1 of Faecousia sp. GTDB lineage: Bacteria > Bacillota > Clostridia > Oscillospirales > Oscillospiraceae > Faecousia. The sequence goes on from JBJDYI010000061.1 coordinate 8,831, forward strand.
GCATTTCGATAGTTCATGACATGGATCCTGCGATACCGGGATGTGATCTGTTATCCAAGACGACGTGCGCCATAATAGTGGTCAGCCCAGTAACCGCTGAGACTGGAATAACAAACGGATCCACCGTCCCCGGGGGCATGCAAAAACTGTCCACCACCGGCATAAATGCCCACATGGGAGATGCCTGGCTGATAGGTATTGGCAAAGAATACCAGATCACCTGCCTGAAGGCTGCCGCTGTCGATAGAGTAACCCATGTTGTACTGATCGGCTGCGGTGCGGTAGGAAGAATAGCCCAAAAGGGTCAGACAATAGTAGACCAGACCGGAGCAGTCAAAACCATCCGGGGAAGCACCGCCAAAAACGTAGGGTGTTCCAATAAACTGCTGTGCGACAGCCAGCAGACTGCTGCCGCTGATGGAGCCGGAATATCCGCTGGAAGTACCCAGGATGACTTGTTCCGTCTCTGCAAAGGTGATTTCACCAATTTCCTCCCCCATATAGTAAAACTTCGGAGAATTTTCAGAGGCTTCGTTTTGATACGGAATCTCCTTCAAAGTCATCAGATCGCTGCGGATATAGCAGGTGGCATTGTCTTTCAGAATCTTATACCAGCCATTGTACATACCCACAATATAATGCTCATTGCCTTTGAACCCGGAACTGACCAGGGAATATTCCATGCCGGGACCGGAACGCAGATAGGCAACGCCGGGATTGATTCTGCCATAGCCAAGTTCCACATCGGCTTCAGTATGTACATCCAGACAGCCAGCATACATATAACCGGCCTGATCATTGTAAATCACTTTATACCAAAGCTCATCATATTCCTTGGTGATAATCACGCAGTCATTTTTGTTGGTCGTAACCAGAACCGAAGAACGGGAGGTAGGTTTGCTGTACAGGCACTGGTCGGCCATGGTGATATAGCCGATGCCATAAAAGATATTGTCCGCAGCGGATGCCCGAATGGGAATACAGCCTGCAAACAGAACCAGGACCAAGAACAGAGAGAAGATTTTCTTTGGTACATTCATACGATACCTCCGCCTTACAGCTATCTATCGATCTTATGAGGGGTTATTTACCGGCAAGTGCACGTTCCAGCCAGACACAGCCCAGGTCCAGGGCAGTGTAAAAACCATCTTTTTCGCTCTTCTTCACGATGCGGTCCCGGCTTCTGGCGGCGGGATCGGTCAGCTGGAGCTGTACGGATACTTTGGATGCGATGTCCATGTCACCCAGCTTCTTGGTTTCCAGAATCTGGAGCATGACAATGTGGCTATCAGCCATGGAGCCATAATAAACCAGGTTGTCCTTACGCATCAGAGGACGACCCTTGTACATCAAAACGGCATTTTCTTCAGCCATGATGGATACCTCCTGAATAAAATTGTAATCAGATTGTAACACGGTGGTACGCAAGGTGTCAAGCGCCCACCGGCGGTCAGAGACCAGATAAGTGGGAAATGTTACAATTTGTTCAAAAATGGGGTAAAATTGTAAGACGGAGGAGGGTATGAAGTTGACAAGATACAAAACAAGAGGCTTTTGCCGTGGCAAAAGCCTCTTGGCTGGTGGATCATTCCTTCTCATATGATTCTCATATAAAAAGCTGCAATTCGTCCAAACTAAAGTTTTTTATTGAGAATCAGCATCAAACAGATATTCCTGGACCAATACCTGCATTAACTCATCCCGGTCGATCTTACAGATCATGCTGCGGGCGTTGTTGTAGTTGGTGATATAGGTGGGATCTTCTGTCAGCAGATAGCCCACAATCTGGTTGATGGGGTTGTAGCCTTTTTCGGTCAAGGCCTCGTACACACCACGGAGAATACGGCGCATATTCTCTTTGTCATCACTGGCTACTGTAAATTTTAAGGTACTTTTTTCCGTCATGGTCTCAGCCTCCTTTAATAAAAGATTATTGTCATTATAACCGAATATTGGGCCGGTGTAAAGCCCTCAAAGCGGAAAGTTTTGTAAATTATTTCTGGAGACTTATCTCAGCACGGCATTGAGCTTTTCGGCCAGGGCAGCCAGAACCTTTGTCACCACACCCTCAGAATCGGTGTCCGTCAGGGTCCGGTCATCAGCGCGCAGTTCCAGAGAGAAAGCCATGCTCTTCTTGCCCTCCGGAACGCCGGTTCCGCGGTAGATGTCAAACAGCCGGATATTCCGCAGCAGTTTGCCGGCAGCGGCGGTAATGACATCTTCGGCCTGGGCCACGGTGACAGCTTCATCACAGATCAGGGACAGGTCGCGGGTGACGGCAGGATACTTGGGCAGGGGGACATAGGTGACTTCAGGGAGCATCAGGCTGCAGAGCTTGGTGAAGCTGATCTCAGCACAGTATACCTCCACATCAATGCCGTAGTTCTTGGCAACAAGAGGATGAATCTGCCCCATAAAGCCAACCTCAACACCGTCCACGCTGACAGCGGCGCAACGGCCGGGGTGGTAGCTGGGATTGGTGGAGACAGCCTTGTAGCTTGCCTTCTTTACCCGCAGGCCGGCGAAAATGGCTTCCAGCTGTCCCTTCAGGGTGAAGAAGTTGGTGCCTTCTCCGTAGGTGCCCAGCATCAGCATCTTGGGTTCTTCCGGCAGTTTCTGGCCTTCCACGGGAACATAAATCTTGGCCAGTTCGTAGAGCTTGACGGATTTGTTGTGGTAGGCATTGTTGCGACTCAGAATTTCCAGCATGGAGGGCAGGGCGATGGTACGCATGATGGAGGTATCCTCG
>JBJDYI010000062.1:0-11534 GCA_051867165.1 Faecousia sp.
AGGGCAACGGTCAGTGTGGCACCGGCGCTGGTAAGACTCTTAAAGACCCCGCTGACGGCGTGGGCAAAGCCGGCGGTGAACAGCAGCGCGGCGGATTCTCCCAAAATTCTGCCTACGGAGAGAATACAGCCGGTAGCAACGCCGTCTACACACCCCGGCAGTACCACCGTGCGCACCACCCGCCATTTTCCTGCACCCAGGCCGAAAGCGCCCTCCCGGTAGGACTGGGGCACGGTTTTCAGGCTCTCCTGGGTGTTGCGCAGAATGGTGGGCAGGTTCATGATGACCAGAGTCAGGCTGCCCGCCATCAGGCTGGTGCCGATGGTGCCCGCGAACATAAGCATACCCACCAGACCGTAGATAATGGAGGGGATACCGCTGAGAGCTTCTGCCGCGTACTCAATAACGGCGACCAACTTTTTGTTGGAAGCGTATTCTGTCAGGTATACCGCCGCGCCAACTCCAAGGGGAATTACAATCAGCAGCGTCACGATGACGATGTACAGGGTGTTCAGAATATCCGGCAGGATTCCGATATTCCCCTTAAGGTAGCTGGGCTTAGTACTGACAAATTCCCAGCTTAAATTGGGAATACCCTGAATCAGAACATAAGCCACAATAAAAAGAGTCAGTAACCCTGTCAGCGCCGTGGCGAGGTACATACCACCCCGGACGGTCCACAGGAACAGTCGGCGGCTGCCCACAATTTTTCCGGAATTTTTCATGAATGCTTCTCTCCTTTCAGGAAGAAATTAAGTAGCCCATTAATCAGCATAATGAACAGGAACAACACCAAGGCAATGGAAAACAGAGCCTGCCGCTGAAGGCCGCTGCTGTATGACATTTCGGAAGCCACAGCGGTGGTCAGAAACCGGACGGACTGAAACAGCTCCGGCATATTGGCGGCGTTGCCTGCCACCATCATGACGGCCATGGCCTCGCCGATGGCACGACCTACGCCCAGCACTACGGCGGCGGCAATACCGCTTTTTGCCGCGGGAACACTGACCCTGAACCATGTCTCCTCCGGGGTGGCACCCAAGGCGAGGGAAGCGTCCTCATATTCCTTCGGCACGGCTTCCAGGGCGGTGACGGACATTTTGATGATGGAGGGCAGAATCATGATTGCCAGCACTACGATTGCTGCCAGCAGGCTTGCCCCGTCGGGCACATGGAACAGCTTCCGAATACCCGGCACCAACACCATCATGCCCACCAGACCGTAGACCACGGAGGGGATGCCAGCCAGCATGGATACTGCCTGACCAATTATTTCCTTGACGGCCTTGGGAGCCATTTTCGCCAGATACACCGCGGTCAGGAAACCAACAGGTACGCCCAGAGCAATCGCTCCGGCGGTGCCGTAGATACTGGTCAGAATAAAGGGGAGAATACCGTACTTCGGTTCCGCCGCCGTGGAGGCCCAGGTGTCGCCGAACAGGAAATCAATCAGTCCGATTTCCCGGATGGCGGGGAGGCCGGAAATCACCAGATAGACGGTGATCAGCAGCACACAACCCACCGTCACCAGCCCCAGCAGCAGGAAGATTCCATGAACCACAGTTTCCAGAATGTTTTGTTTCGTTTTCATAAAGTGTTCCTTTCAGGATTGTACATTTCTTGAACGCCATTATCGTACCGCCGGAATGTAAAATGCAAAATCGGAGCTTTGTAAAATATGCGTCAAATGGCCGCGAGGCAGCTGGCCGATGTGTGCAAGCTGGTCTAAAGTCGTTACACCATTGGGTATTGCGCGGTATCGTTCCCGATTCCGGTGCCCGCCCAGGGGAATAACACCACCCCGACAGCAACATGAAAAAGCCCCCTCTTTTGAGGGGGCTTGCACCGGATTCAGTTCGCAGGAACCACACCGGCCGCGATGATAATTTCGTTTGCTTCACCAGAGGTTACATAGTCGAAGAAGGCCTGTGTGGCATCATTCAGCGCTGTACCTTCCTTGGTAACCAGCACAAAGGGACGCTGGATAGCGTAGGTGCCGTCCTTGACGGTGTCCTCGCCAGGGGCCACACCTGCAACCTGCACTGCCTTCACGTTGTCCTTGACGGAAGCCAGAGAAGCGTAGCCGATGGCGCCAGGGTTCTGAGCAACCGTGGTAATCACGTCACCGGTGGAGCTCAGCTCCTGACGATACTTGCAGGTATCCTTGACCTCAACGATTTCCTCAAAGCCGCTACGGGTGCCGGAACCGGCTTCACGGCCAATGAGGACGATTTCGGCATCGTTGCCGCCAACCTCAGACCAGTTGGTGATTTCACCGGTGTAGATAGCAGCGATTTGCTCCAGAGTCAGATCCTCTACGGTATTCTCGGGGTTGACGATGACGGCGATGCCGTCAAAGGCAAGAATGGTTTCGGTCAGACCGGAAGCCTTCTCCTCATCCTTCAGGCCGCGGGAGCTCAGACCGATGTCGCAGCGGCCTTCCTGCACAGCCTGAATACCGGAACCGGAGCCGGTGGGGTTGTAGGTGAAGGTAACGCCGGAGTTTGCCTCCATGAAGGCCTCACCCAGAGCGCCGATGACCTTCTCCATGGAGGTGGAGCCGTCGGTGGATACGGTACCGGTCAGCGTTGCGGGGGCGGCGGGTGCTTCCATTGCAGTGGGAGCCGCAGCGGGGGCAGTAGCTGCAGTTGTGGTGCCCTGACCGCAGGCAACCAGGCTCAGTGTCATCATCAGGGACAGCAGGGTACAGATTATGCGTTTCATTTTCATTATCTCCTTAAAATTATGTTTTGGACTTGCATCCTTTATGCCTTCCATCATACGCACCCTGTGTAAAATCCGAAAGGCAGGATCTGTAAAAAATCTGTCAAATTCCATTTACGCTTTGCATTCCATATCAAAGCGAGGAATTCATCTGCTGTTTCTGACTGCAAGCCATTTGATAGCCAAGCTCTATCTTGTAATAAGCGTAGTAATCCTTAACAAACTGAGGTGCGTCCTTCGGCAGCGGATCGACCAAACCTCCGTCAAGGGCATAGCTGTCTGTTTCAGTCAGGCCCCGATGATAGGGATGCCTCCTTTCCCTGCCCATGAAAAAACCGCCCTGTGTCTCGATAGGGCGGTAAATTCAGTAGACTGGCAGTCCATTTTTAGTTGTTTTTATATGTATCCCTTTGTAAACCGACGCAATAGATTGAGTGTCGAGATTTGCTGCATTCTGATTCCCTATTGGAATCAGAATCAATGTGTTGCCGCCGTCGAGCCGGCGGCAAGCAACTGTCCACTGGACAGTTGTATTTGATGGTTCGAATCTCGCACAAAATAATGAAAGCCGAAAGAGCAAATGCTCTTTCGGTCTTTATGTGTGTTGTGAACACTTTAGATGTACTGAAACTGCTACTCCGAGTGTCGAGATTCGCTGCATTCTGATTCCCTATTGGAATCAGAATCAATGTGTTGCCGCCGTCGAGCCAGCGGCAAGCAACTGTCCACTGGACAGTTGCATTTGATGGTTCGAATCTCGCACAAAATAATGAAAACCGAAAGAGCAAATGCTCTTTCGGTTTTCATGGTCCGAGTGTCGAGATTCGAACTCGAGGCCTCTTGAACCCCATTCAAGCGCGATACCAAACTTCGCCACACCCGGATATGCTTGCGTCTTCCTGACGACTGGGATATAATAACACATTCTGTCAGAAAATGCAAGCATTATTTTCAATTTTCCTGAATCTTTTTATTTCAGGATGGGCTCCACCGGGCACTCATCATCTTTATAAAAGAAAATGGCGGAACCCGACACGGAAATCTTGTCCGGTTTGCTCATCTGTACCAGTTCTGCTGTCATGTTGATGAGGCTGCGGGTGACAGAAATCACATGAACCTTCACCAGAATGTCTTCCCCAGGCAGGATGGGCCGGTGGTAATCTGCCTCCAGCTGGACTGTGGTACAGACGCCGATCCCCTTTTTCAGGCAGCAGCAGACCATACCCATGGCCTGGTCCAGAATGGTGGCACAGATGCCGCCATGTAACGTGCGGTAGTGGTTGCACATCCATGGTTCCGTCTTGCAAAACAGAACATAATCATCCTTCTCCTCATCACAGCTGACCACCTGGAATTGCAGCATATCACCGATGGTACCAGCATTGCGGATGCTGATCCGGTCAATATACTGCTTCAGGCCGTATTCCATGGTGTATGCCATGTTATTCCCCCCGCTCGCTGCTGACCACCTTGCCAATGTTCCACAGGTGTACCACGGCCTTTTCGGCATCTTTCTTTTCCTGCTCGTTGTTGTACTCCACATAGACGGTATGGGCACTGCAGTCGCAGCACTCCACCTGGACATTCCAGCCGCCTTCGTGCATGATCATACCGGCGCCCCGGCAAATGGGACATTCTTCCAGCATGATGATGTCTCTTTCTTCCATGATTCTTTTCTCCTTATCTGAATACACATTCGTTCGTGTCATAGATTTCCACTCGGCGGCACTTGGCAAAATCCGGCTTCACGGTGGGCAAATAATGTTCAATGGCTGCAACCATCTGCATGGGATTCAACGTAGGATTTTGGCAGCAAACCCGGGCAGACAGTTCCAGCAGCTGATCATCCAGGCAGCTGATTTCCAGGCGCCGGATCATGGGGATGATGTTCTCCATTTTGGGCCCGTTCTTGGTCCGTTTTTCTACCATTACCTCTTCCCTGCTAAAAAATTCACGCAATTGGTCGACTGCATCCTGGGGAATTCCCGCATCATATTCCAGGGACACAACGCAGTCCAGGTAGGCAATCTGGCCGATTTTTCTACATTCATCCCAAATCCCCAGGATTTTTACCCCATCAATGAGGTTTTCATTCAACAGACGCAGGATCTCCTCATTGGAGCGCGTCTCCCCTTCCAGTTCAAAATCCAGCAATTCGCATTGGCTTTCAATGCCCACACTTAAAGGCAGGGCGATGGACACAGAGGGGCGGGGGTTAAACCCCTGGGTATGGGTCAGGTGCAGACCTGCGCGCTTAAAAGCACGCTGGAAAACGCGCATCAGATCCAGATGGGAAATCCAGACAGCGTTGCCTGTCTTTTGAAAGAGTGCTCTAGGCATCGCAGTCCACCTCCTTCAGCAGATTGGAAGCACCGCAGCCGGCACAGCCATGGCGGCAGTCCGGCGTGACCTTGCCCTCATAAGCCCGCTTCCGTTCCAGCTTGAAAAACTTCTTGGATACGCCAATATCGATGGAATCCCAGGGCAGAATTTCCTCTTCACCATAGCCGCGGGTAGTATAGAAGGACTCGTCGATGCCGCAGGTTTTGAATGCTTCATCCCACTTGGCATAATTGAAGTACTCATCCCAGCCATCCAACCGGGCACCGCTGCGCACAGCAGTTTCAATGACCTGGCCCAACCGGCGGTCACCCCGGGCAAACACTGCTTCCAGACGGCTCAGGTCGGGCGAGTGGTAATCATATTCAATGGACTTGGAGTAGAAATGGTCTTTCAGCAGTTTGCACCGCCGTAAATACTCCTGCGGGGTAATCTGCCGCTCCCACTGGAACGGGGTGAAGGGCTTTGGCACAAAGTAGGACGTAGCCACATGAACCCGGAGGCCCCGCTTCTTGTTGGAAGCACACTCCTTCCAGGCCAGAATCACCTTATACACCAACTCCGCGATGCCCAGCACATCCTCGTCAGTCTCCGTGGGCAGGCCAAGCATGAAATAGAGTTTCACATTGTTCCAGCCGCCGGAGAAGGCGTTGCGGCAGGTGGTGAGAATTTCATCCTCCGTCAGGTTTTTATTGATTACATCCCGAAGCCGTTGGGTGCCGGCCTCCGGAGCGAAAGTCAGACCACTTTTGCGCACTGTCTGCAGTTTCTCCATGAGCTCCCGGGAGAAGTTGTCCGCCCGGAGAGAGGGCACTGACAGGTTCACCTTGTGTTCCCAGCAATATGGGATCAGTTGGTCCGTCAATTCCTTCAGGCCACGATAGTCGGAGGTGGAGAGGCTGGATACGGTGATTTCATTGTTGCCGGAGTTTTCCAGAAGTTCCACCGCCTGGCGGTACAGCACCTCAGGACTTTTCTTCCGGACAGGCCGATAGCAGAAGCCTGCCTGGCAGAACCGGCAGCCACGGATGCAGCCACGAAAGACTTCCAAGTTGGCCCGATCGTGGACAATTTCCGTGGAGGGTACGATCATTTCCGTGGGGAAATAAGCCTTGTCCAGATCCTCGATGATTCGCTTGGTTACTTTTTCAGGGGCGCCATGCAGGGGAACAATGGCAGAAAGCGTACCATCCTCATGATACTCGTGCCGGTAGAAAGAGGGCACATAAACGCCGGGAATTTTGGCAACTTCCAGCAAAAACGTTTCCTTGGTCCAACCCTCTGCCTTGGCTTTGTCATACAGTGACACGATTTCAACCGTGATATCCTCTCCCTCACCCAGGGAGAAGAAGTCAATGAACTCCGCAAGTGGTTCGGGATTATAGGCGCAGACACCGCCGGCAAAGACAATGTTCTTCAGCCCATGGCGGTCGGCACTGCGCAGGGGCAAGCCTGCCAGATCCAGCATATTTAATATATTGGAGTAGGCCATTTCATAACCGATGGAGAAGGCAATCATATCAAAGTCTTTTACCGCATCCTGACTCTCCAGGGCCCACAGGGGCAGGTTGTGCTCCCGCATGGCTGCTTCCATGTCCCCCCAGGGATGGAAAACCCGTTCACACCAGACCCCCTCCATGTTGTTCATAACACCGTACAAAATCCGCATGCCTACATTGGACATACCGATCTCATAGGTATCCGGGAAGCAGAATGCAATACGGACCCGGGTCTGCGATAATTCCTTTTTGATTTCCCCCCATTCACCGCCCACATAGCGGGCCGGCTTCTGAACCGAGGGGAGAATTCTCTGTTTCAATTCTGTCATATAGGTACCTCATGATATATGGTACACCTATTGTACTCGCAGAATTCCCTCTTTGCAAGATTTTTTTCTTTTCGTGGCTGTCAGCAAAATCAGGAAGGACAGAAAAAGGGGCGATATGCCCAATTTTTCCACAAATGTCCCCCACAATCCTGCCCCCAGAATGAGCGCCAGCATCACAATTTCCGTCCCATTGCAAATCCGGCCCGCCATTTTCCCGGGAAACACCGCCCCACACAGAGTCGCCAGGGCCCGTCCTCCATCCAAAGGATATACCGGCAGCAAATTGAACAAGCCCTGTACCAGACCGCAAAGAGCTATTTTGGGAAAGAATTCCCGCAGCGACATCAGCACAAGACTACCTGCCGGCCCTGCCAGAATGGCGAGTATCTCCCGGGGTGCAGTCATGGGGGAGGATTGAAGCTCCGTCCCCCCTGCCCCAATACAGACCGATCCGATTTTCCCACCCAGTAGAAAAACCGACAGAACGTGGAAGCTCTCATGAATGATCGCCGCCATCACAGCTGCGGCCAGCCAATCCAGAGGCAGGGTCAGGCATAAAAGTGCCAGCAGTACACAGCCCCATCCGCTGAACTCAACCCGGATATCCATGGGAGCGCACCGCCTCAAAAAAATTACCGGCAGCGTCTGACAGTGAAAAACCGCACCCCAGTTCCTGGGCAAATACCTGTGCCGCCTCCAAAGTGGCATCCGGGTTTCCGGGGATCAGGGCCATCTTCAGCAGTTCCCTGCCCTCCGGCCAGAAATGATATACAGACCAAAGAAAAACGCCAAAGAAAAACACCGTCAGTGCCAAGCGTCTGCCTCTGTGCAAGCGGTTGTTTGGCTCAAACCCTTCGCCGTAAATGATCTGATAGGCCATCTTGCCACCTCCTGGTTTAAGCTATTCTCTCAGGGTTGGAAAAAGACCACAGCCCCCTTGACAGAACGTTTTTTTTTCATTATAATGTCTTAGATATCGGGGTGTGGCGAAGTTTGGTATCGCGCTTGGTTCGGGTCCAAGAGGCCTCGGGTTCGAATCCCGACACTCCGACCAAAAAATGGGGAATCGCTTTTGCGGTTCCCCATTTTTTATCTGTGTCTGGATTCGAAAGGGCGGCACCAGTCCGCAGACTGGTGTAAGCAAGTGTCCGGTGGACACTTGCTTAGCCTGTGGGAGAATCCTTCCGGTTTGAGACGCATCCCGTAGGGATGTGGATCAAACCAGAGTATGCTCGACAACAAAAAACCTTGGTATCATGCACTTTTTCAAGAAATTCTATAAGAACAATCGCATCAAACTGTCTTATACGAACACTTTGGATTCCCGGTCATAATGGTCGGTGAATACTTCGTATTCTCTAAGGCGCTATAATTAAATTCCCGCCGGATTTCCGGCGGGTTTTTTACTTTATTTTGAAATCCATTTTCTCCTAAATAACTGGAACGAACTGGAGCGGAAAACACCCCTTTCTCAGGGGGTGTCCTCTCTTATCCCAGTCCCAGAATTCTGTCAGTCTCCGCGAATCCTGTTCATTTTTCAATACTTCTTACGCTGTTCTCTGATGGCACATCAGGATTGTATCATTTACAGGCCACTGGTACACATACAGCGGGCATTTGTTTTCACAATGTGGAAAATTTTCCTTCAATTTTTCTACTGCCATATTGCACATCTCCAAAAATCAATCCCTGCCCTTGATTTTACCGAAAAAAACGCTAAAATAAAAGCTATATTTTATGATCCGAAAGGATGGGATCTTATGAACAAAATCTACATCCCCGAGAACTATGCACCCATTCTGGATGCCTACGACACCCAGCGGGCCATTGCATACATCAAGGAGACCTTTCAGGAGGAATTTGCCGCGGCTTTGAATCTGAAGCGTGTGTCCGCTCCCCTGTTCGTCACCGAAAGTTCCGGTCTCAACGACAACCTGAACGGCTACGAGCGTCCTGTCGCCTTCGATATCCCTGCTGTGGGCATGGATGCCCAGGTGGTCCATTCCCTGGCAAAATGGAAGCGTCTGGCCCTGAAGCGGTATCATTTCACCCTTGGCAACGGCCTGTATACCGACATGAACGCCATCCGCCGGGATGAGGACCTGGACAACATTCATTCCATCTATGTGGACCAGTGGGACTGGGAAAAGGTCATTACCCGGGAAAACCGAAACAGTGAATATCTGAAGCTCATTGTCCGGGCCATTGTCCGGGCCATCTGTGATACCAATGACCGGCTCCATGTCCGGTTCCCCCAGCTCAGAACCGACCTGGACCGGGATGTTTCCTTTGTCACCTCCCAGGCTCTGGAAGATATGTATCCAGATCTGAAAACCGGTTCTGAACGTGAAAATGCCTATGTAAAAGAGCATCACACTGCCTGCATCATGCAGATTGGCCGTTGTCTTCGTTCCGGTAAGCCCCATGATGGCCGGGCTCCGGACTACGATGACTGGAATCTGAACTGCGATATTTTCTTCTGGGATGAAGTTCTGGGCCGGCCCCTGGAAGTTTCCTCCATGGGCATTCGCGTGGATGCGGAATCCCTGGACCGTCAGCTGAAGGAATCCGGATGCGACAACCGTCGGGAACTTCCCTTCCACAAAATGCTTCTGAACAATGAGCTGCCCCTGACCATCGGCGGCGGCATCGGCCAGAGCCGACTGTGTATGCTGATGATGGGCTGCTGTCACATCGGCGAAGTCCAGGCCAGTGTCTGGGACCAGGACACCATCACCGCCTGCGAATCCGCCGGCATCCGGCTTCTTTAAAACAGTCAAGCTGTCCACGAAAATGTGGGCAGCTTTTTTACTCCCATCCATAGCAGAAAACCGTATAAAAGGAGCTTCACGGCCAGAAAAATAAACACCAAAGTTTATTTTTCTGGGTCAATTTCCACAAATTGGCGCAAATATTCTTGATGATAATCTTGTTTAAACGAGATTATCTTGACAAACGTTCAAAAAAGAATAAAATATTTCTTATGACTTTTTTGTGCAGGTCAGGAGCAATATGGAGCGATTTTTCAAAGGCATTATCGTGGGTCTGGGGGGCGTAGCTCCAGGACTCAGCGGCAGCGTGCTGCTGATTATTTTTGGTCTTTACCGGCAGACCCTGGACGCACTGGGAACATTACTGCAAAACTTCAGAAAAAACATGCAATTTCTTCTGCCTCTGGTAGCAGGAATGGGACTCGGTGTGCTGCTGTTCAGCCGGGTGATCGACCTTTGCCTGCGTGATTTTGAAGTACCAACCCGGTACTGTTTTCTTGGTCTGATTCTGGGCACCCTGCCCATGGTTTGGAAGGAGGTCCGGAAGGAAGGATTTTCTCCCGGATACTATCTTTTGATCCTGTTGTCTTCCCTGGGCGGTATCTGGTTTTTCACCCTGAATCCCAATGGATTCCCTCAGGTCACGGATCCGACCCTGATCCAGTCCATTCTGCTGGGGGTTGCTGTGGCTGCCACAGCCATCATTCCCGGTGTGGATCCAGCTGTATTTTTGTCTACGCTGGGCTTTTATGAAATGTATGTCCATGCGCTGGCTACCCTGGATCTGGTTATCCTGATCCCCATGGTGTTGGGCCTGACGATGGGGGCTGTGGTCATCAGCTATGGAATGAGCCGACTGTTCCAGCACTTTTATACGGCCACCTACTGTGTGATTTTTGGCATTTTCCTGTCCATGATCCCCAATATGCTGACAAGCAACTGCACCCTTTCCATGAATGGCCAATCTCTGGCTGCCATTGTACTGATGATTCTGGGATTAACTGTCTCCTTCTTCCTGGGCGATTTCCGGAACAATCTGTGCAAACTCCGTATTCTGATAAAGAAAGAAGAATCTCAATGATAAAACTGATCGGCTTTTATGACTACACTGTGATTCTCACCTACCTGAATCTGGTATTTTCCATAATCGGTATGGTGCTGTCCAGCCACAGAATGTTCACCTCTGCGGTTTGCTTCCTGTTGTTTTCCGGCGTCTGTGACGCCTTCGACGGCATCGTGGCCCGCAGTAAGAAGAATCGGACTGAGGATGAAAAGGCCTTTGGAATTCAGATCGATTCGCTGTGCGACGCGGTCAGCTTTGGTGTGGCTCCGGCGTTCCTTTGCTTTTTTCTGGGAATGAATGGCCCCATGGGAATCACCATCCTGATTCTTTTTTGCCTCTGCGGTGTGATCCGTCTGGCCTTTTTCAATGTCATGGAGGAGAAAAGACAAAAACAGGAAGGAGGCTGCAACAAAACCTATCGCGGTCTGCCCATTACATCCAGTTCCATTATTCTGCCATTGGTTTATCTGCTTCGTTTCATTCTGCCCAATGCTGTCTTTGTCACCATTCTGCATATCATCATGGGACTGATGGGATTCCTCTTTGTGCTTGATTTTTCCGTCAAGAAGCCCGACTGGATCGGTTTCCTGAAACGTGCACATTCCCCTGAATAAAGCAAGTCCACTGTACTCTTCCGACGTCTCATCGTGATCTTTTATTTAATGTGTGTAATTCTTCCAAATGAAACATTTTTATGAAACGGTTCCATAAGCAAAAGAAAAAACCGGTATTCCAACGGAATACCGGTTTTTCTATGGCGGAGAAGGAGGGATTTGAACCCTCGATACCCTTTTGGGGTATACACGAT
>JBJDYI010000063.1:0-11512 GCA_051867165.1 Faecousia sp.
TATCGTAGCCCACGCTCATCATGTGACCGGACTGCTCGGCGCCCAGCAGATTGCCGGCGCCCCGGATTTCCAGATCCCGCATGGCGATTTTAAAGCCGGAGCCAAATTCCGCAAAGTCCCGGATGGCGGATAACCGCTTTTCGGCAATTTCCGTCAGATTTTTGTCAGGACGGTAGGTGAAGTAGGCATAGGCGTGGCGGGTGGAGCGGCCCACCCGGCCCCGCAGCTGGTGCAGCTGGGAAAGACCGAACCGGTCTGCATTTTCAATGATCAGGGTATTGGCGTTGGGGATATCCAGGCCGGTTTCGATGATGGTGGTGCACACCAGCACCTGGATCTCACCTTCCGTCATGGCCTGCATCACATCGCCCAATGCTTCTTCTCCCATCTGTCCATGGGCCACAGCCACAGACAGGCCGGGGATCCGCTTTTTCAGGGCAGAGGCGCACTGGTCGATGGTATCGGTGCGGTTATGCAGATAGTAAACCTGGCCGCCCCGCTCCACCTCCCGGCGGATGGCATCGTCAATGATGGCGGTGTTGTACTCCATGACGAAGGTTTGTACCGGATAACGATCAGAAGGAGGCGCTTCAATGGTAGACATATCCCGGATGCCGGAGAGGGCCATGTTCAGTGTCCGGGGGATGGGGGTGGCGGACAGGGTCAGCACGTCCACACCTTTGGACATTTCCTTTAACCGCTCCTTGTGACTGACGCCAAAGCGCTGCTCCTCGTCGATGATCAACAGACCCAGGTCCTTAAACTGAACGGATTTCTGCAGCAGCTTGTGGGTGCCGATGATCAGATCCACGCTGCCGGCAGCCACATTGCGCAGGGTTTGCTGCTGCAATTTCGGGGTCCGGAACCGGCTCAGCACATCAATGTTCACCGGGAAACCCCGGAACCGGGACACGGCGGTCTGATAATGCTGCTGGGCCAGCACCGTGGTGGGGACCAAAATGGCAACCTGTTTGCCGTCCATGACGGCTTTCATGACCGCCCGGAGGGCTACCTCGGTTTTTCCGAAGCCCACATCGCCGCAGAGGAGCCGGTCCATAGGAGTAGGGGATTCCATGTCCCGTTTGATGTCAGCGATACAGCGCAGCTGATCGTCCGTCTCGGGGTAGGGGAAGTTATCCTCAAATTCTTTCTGCCAAGGGGCATCGGCGGAGAAGGCGAAGCCCATCTGGCGCTTTCGGGCAGCATAGAGCTGGATCAGCTCTCCGGCCATGTCCTTGGCGGCTTTCCGGGCCTTGGCCTTGGTTTTCTGCCAGGCGTCGGAACCGATTTTGTTCAGGCGTACCGTGGCATCCTCGCCGCCTCCGCCAATATACTTGCTGACCAGGTCCAGCTGGGTGGCAGGGACGAAAAGGGTATCGCTGCCTTGGTAAGCGATCTTGATATAATCCTTGACGGCACCCTCCACCTTGATCTGCTCCATGGCCACGAACCGGCCGATGCCGTAGTTTTCGTGAACCACCAGATCGCCGGGGGTCAGGTCCGTAAAGGAATTCAGCTTCTGCCGGTTGGTGGAGCCGGTCTTTTTGGGGGCAGCCTTTCGCTTGGGTTCTCCCCGGGACAGGAGCTGACCCTCTGTGAGCACCGCCAACTTGTTCAGCGGATATTCCATGCCGAAGGGCAGGCTCCCCTCGGTCAGCAAAATCTGCCCCGGTTTGGGCAATGTGGTGAGGGGGATGCATAGGAACGCGGACAGGCCCTTTTCACGGAGCATCTGCTGAAGCAGTTCTGCCCGGCGGCGGGTGCCGCAGAGCACTAGGGAGCCAAAATCCATTTTCTGGTAGTGGCTCAGGTCGGAGGCGGCGGTGTCCAGATTGCCGCCATAGCCGGGCAGCTGTTTGGCGGTCATGGGCAGCAGCACCTGGGGCGGGCAGTCTTCCGGATAGGCGCTGCCGCCGAAAGCATCGAAATATACCACTTTTCGGCCTGTCAGGCGGCGGCAGAAATCCTCCCACTGGCACACATAATCGCTGAGCTCTCCGGCCACCAGGCCGTTTTGCAGCATACTGTCCAGCAGCATGCCCATTTCCTCGCTGCGGTTTTTGGCAGAGCGGTGGAGATTGCTGTGGTCGCAGAGCACAATCACGGCATTGTCCGGGATGTAATCCGCTGCCGTGGTCATGTCCGGATAAATCAGGGCCATATACCGATCAGAAGCGGGATTGCTGATGCCGTTTTCGTATTTTTCCAGGTCCTTTTCCAGGGTGGCAATCAGACCTTCATGGATATGCTTGCGCCGCTTTTGACGGGCAATCAATGTGCTTAAATCCTTGCACAGGCCGGAAAGACCACCGGGATGGAGACTGGGCTGGGTTTCTCCCACCGGCAGAATCAGGGCTTGTTCCGTGTTTTCACTGCGGCGCTGGGTGGCCGGATCAAAGTAGCCCATGGTGTCCAGTTCATTACCGAAGAACTCTGCCCGGATGGGCAGGTCCCCGCCGGGGGAATAGACATCGATGATGCCGCCCCGGACCGCGAACTGGCCCGGGCCTTCCACCATACCGCAGCGGCTGTAACCGGCGGCGGTGAGCCGGGCAGTGAGATCCTCAATGGGGTATTCCTGCCCTACCTCCAGGGAAAAGGCCGTCTCTTTCAGAACCGCCGGGGGCATGGTTCGCTGGCTCATGGATTCCCAGGTAAGGATCTGGACTTTGGTTTTTCCGGTGGCCAGGTCATAAAGCTGCCGCAGCCGCTTCTGCTCCCAGCTCCGGGATACCACCGCCGCGTCATAAAGGGTCAGGTCACGCCCCGGCAAAATGGGAGCGGTTTCCCCCAGGAAGCTCTTCAGTTCCTCCTGGAGCCGCCGGGCAGCCAGGTCATCCTGGCACAGGATTACCAGGGGGGCATTGCAATCCCGGATCAGGCCGGCGATGAGATGGCTGCGGTTGATCTGGCCGATGCCGGTGACAGCAGCAGCCTTCCCGTCAGACAATGCATCCGTCAGAGCGCTGTATTCCGGAATGGTCTTTCGCAGATTCAAAAGCTGTTCCATAATGTTACCTCATACTATTTCTTGATAAATGTTTCATTTATCAAGAGGGCACCGCCTTACGGTGCTGCCGAATCTGTGATTTTCGGGATAGATAATCACAGATTCCCGTCTCATATGATTCTCTAATTAAAATATTTCATCCGAATTGATGAAATATTTTAATTAGAGAATCAGTATCAATTGGGAGATGTGTACCGAATCAAAGGTTCCCCCGCGCAGAAGCAGGCCTTGCGCGCTGCCGCGCCGGTTCGCTTCCGGGACAACGTGGCAAAGCGGAAAGGGGGATAGAACCCCCTTTCCGTGGTTTTGTGACAATATGCGATTTCAGGGATGGCTGCCGTTGAACCGGTTGGCGGCCTCCGGGATCCCGCGATCCATGATGACCAGCACCGCGTCGGCAGCATTTTCCAGGGCCACAGCCAGATCCTTTTCCTCTTTGGCGGAGAAGGTGGACAGCACCCAGTCTGCCAGGTCCTGTTCAGGATGGGGCTTTGCTCCCACGCCGATCTTTACCCGGGGAAAGGCCTGACTGCCCAGCTCCTGGATGATGGACTTGATGCCGTTGTGACCGCCGGCAGAACCATCAGGACGGATCCGCAGCCGGCCCGGCGCCAGGGAGATGTCGTCGAAAAGGACGATGATCCGCTGGGGCGGAATGCTAAAGTAAGCGCTCATTTGCAGCACACTGCGGCCCGACAGGTTCATGTAGGTCAGGGGCTTGAGCAGCATCACCTTCCGGCCGCCGTAATTGGCCTGGCCGTAAATGCCCTGAAATTTCCCTTTGTCGATTTTACAGCCCAGCTTATCCGCCAGGACGTCCAAAGCCCGGAACCCACAGTTGTGACGGGTCCGCTCGTAGTCCTTACCGGGGTTGCCCAGGCCGACGATGAGCCAGGTTTCGTTTGCCACGGCTTAGAACAGGTCAGCGATGGAGGTGGCACCATGGATGTGCTCAATGGCACGGGCAAACACGGGTGCTACATCCAGAAACTTGATCTTGCCGCTGGGAGTGTTGCAGATTTCGGGGATGGTGTTCAGGAACACCATTTCCTTCAGGGGGCTGGCCTCCAGACGCTCGTAGGCAGGGCCGGACAGCACGCCGTGGGTGGCACAGGCGTAAACTTCCTTGGCGTGGCCAATCTCCATCAGAGCCCGGGCTGCATTGCACAGGGAACCGGCGGTATCCACCATGTCATCATACAGGATGCAGGTTTTGCCTTCCACGTCACCAATGATGTTCATGACTTCGGAGACATTGGCCTTGGGACGGCGCTTGTCCACGATGGCCAGGTTCATGTGCACCTTCTGGGCAAAATTCCGGGCGCGGCCCACGGAGCCAACGTCGGGGGAGACAACCACGAAATCATTCCAGTGGTCATACTGGTCCTCGGGGAACTTCTTCATGTAGTAATCCACGAAGGTGGGAGCGCCGCGCAGATGGTCCAGGGGGATATCGAAGAAGCCCTGGATCTGGTCAGCATGCAGATCCATGGTCAGGATCCGGTCAGCGCCGGCAGCGGTGATCATATTGGCCACCAGCTTGGAGGAGATGGGGTCACGGGACTTCGCCTTGCGATCCTGACGGGCATAGCCGAAGTAGGGAATCACAGCAGTGATGCGGCCGGCGGAAGCGCGGCGGCAGGCATCAATCATGACCAGCAGCTCCATCATATTATCATTAACAGGCTTGCAGGTGGACTGAACCAGGAAAACGTCGGCACCACGGACAGTTTCCACCAGAGAAACAGACGCCTCGCCGTCGGCAAAGTGCTTGACTTCTGCCTTGCCCATTTCAACGCCCAGTTCCTTGCAGATGGTTTTTGCGAACTCAGGATTGGAATTGCCGGTGAAAACCTTGATATTTTCGCTGTACGCAATCATCGAACAAATACCTCGCTTTTACTTTCTTTATTCTTCATTTTCTCCAATTACCCATAGTCAGGCAATTTTATAAAGTCATTATAGCACCAAGTCTTCCGGAAAAGCAATATATATTCATCGGAAATAGTGACCAAAAAACGGGTCCAAAAACAGACAACTTGCAACAATCCGTTCATGTTGTATTTTTTTCGATAAAAAAGGAAAAAGAATTGATAAATCCTTGCTCCCTGGGCAGAATCAGCAGGAAATGGAGTGTTTCACAGCGATGAACGGCCCGGCCCTTGGATTGCTGCATGACCAATGCGGCGCAGGCCCGGATTGTCCGCAGCGGCGCGCCGACAGCAAAACGAAATTTTGTTTGAAAAAGGGCTTGTGACCATTTTGGTTCTGTGGTATAATACAAGATACAGAATTTATCATTTCAGGAGCAGCTTATGAACGACAAAATCATCATTCAGGGTGCCAGAGAAAACAATCTGAAGAATGTGAATCTGACCATTCCCCGGGACAAACTGGTGGTGTTTACCGGCCTTTCCGGGTCCGGAAAATCCAGTCTGGCCTTTGATACCATCTATGCTGAGGGACAGCGGCGGTATGTGGAGAGCCTCAGCTCCTATGCCCGTCAGTTTTTGGGTCAGATGGACAAGCCGGATGTGGATTCCATCGACGGCCTTTCTCCCGCCATTTCCATTGACCAGAAAACCACCTCCAAGAATCCTCGCTCCACGGTGGGCACCGTGACGGAAATTTATGACTATCTTCGGCTGCTGTGGGCCCGGGTGGGCGTGCCCCACTGTCCCAAATGCGGCAAGGAGATCAACCGCCAGACCATCGACCAGATTGTAGACCGGATTGAAGCCATGGGGGAGGGCACCCGGTTCATCATTCTGTCTCCGGTGATCCGGGGCAAAAAGGGCGAGCATCAGAAGGTGTTCGAGGATGCCCGGAAGCAGGGCTTTGCCCGTGTCCGGGTGGACGGCATCCTCTATGATCTGACCGAAGAGGTCAAACCCGAAAAAAACAAAAAACACACCATTGAACTGGTGGTGGACCGCCTGGTGCTGAAAGAGGGTCTGCGCCGCCGCCTGACGGATTCCATCGAAACCGCCTGTTCCCACAGTGGGGGGCTTGTAACCATTGAACTGCCTGCCACCAAGGAAGAACTGACCTTTTCCCAGAATTATGCCTGCGAAGAGTGCGGCATCAGCCTGACGGAGCTGGAGCCCCGGATGTTCTCCTTCAACAATCCTTCCGGCGCCTGCCCCGGCTGTACCGGCCTGGGGTTTAAGCTGGTGGCGGATGCGGATCTGGTGATTCCGGACAAGAATAAATCGATTTTCGAGGGTGCCATTCAGGCCAGCGGCTGGCAGAACACCCGGACGGATTCCAT
Organism: Faecousia sp.; assembly: GCA_051867165.1. Taxonomy (GTDB): domain Bacteria; phylum Bacillota; class Clostridia; order Oscillospirales; family Oscillospiraceae; genus Faecousia. Next base: position 6,282 of record JBJDYI010000063.1, read on the forward strand.
CTTCCGGATGTATTTTGAGGCCCTGGCCCAGAAGTATCACTTCTCCCTGACAGACCCGGTGAAGGATTTGTCCCCCGAGGCCATGGATGTGATTCTCTACGGCACCAAAGGTGAAAAACTGAAAATAACCTACAACCGGGGCAACGGCATGGGCACCCTGGAACAGCCCTTTGAGGGAATTTTGAACAACATTTCCCGCCGCTACCGGGAAACCCAGTCCGATGCCGCCCGGAAAGAGCTGGAAGAGTGCATGACCTCTGCGCCCTGTCCCCAGTGCGGCGGCGACCGGCTTTCCGACATTGCCCGGGCGGTCACGGTGGGAGGCATGGGCATCATGGACTTTTGCCGGCTCAGCATCCGGGAGGAATTGAACTTTATGACGAACCTCCACCTGGAAGGAAATATGGCAAAAATTGCGGAGCAGATTGTGAAGGAAATTACCTCCCGGCTCCAGTTTCTGATGGATGTGGGCCTGAGCTATCTGACATTGTCCCGGGCGGCCGGCACCCTGTCCGGCGGCGAAAGTCAGCGGATTCGGCTGGCCACCCAGATCGGCTCTTCTCTGATGGGGGTGCTGTACATTCTGGATGAGCCCTCCATCGGCCTGCACCAGCGGGACAATGACAAGCTGCTGGGTACCTTGCGGCATCTGCGGGATCTGGGCAATACCCTGATCGTGGTGGAGCATGACGAGGATACCATGCGGGCTGCGGACTTCATTGTGGACGTGGGCCCGGGGGCTGGCAGCCGTGGCGGCGAGATCGTGGCGGCAGGTTCTCTGGAGGAGATCAAAGCCTGTGAGCGGTCTGTAACAGGGCAGTATCTGGCCGGATTCAAGAAAATTCCCGTGCCATCTGCCCGCCGGCAGGGCAGTGGCAAAACCCTGGCGGTTCGTGGCGCCCATGAAAACAACCTGAAGGATGTGGATGTGGAGATTCCCCTGGGGACGCTGACCTGTGTCACCGGTGTTTCCGGCTCCGGCAAATCCAGCCTTGTCAATGAAGTGCTGAATAAAACCCTGCTGGGGAAGCTGAACCATGCCCGGACCCGGCCCGGTGCCTGCCGTTGTGTGGAGGGCATGGAATATCTGGATAAGGTCATCGACATTGACCAGAGCCCCATCGGCCGGACACCCCGGTCCAATCCGGCCACCTATACCGGCTTGTTCAACGACATCCGGGATCTGTTCGCATCCACCAATGATGCCAAAATCCGTGGCTATGGTCCCGGACGGTTTTCCTTCAACATCAAGGGTGGCCGCTGTGAAGCCTGCTGCGGCGACGGCCTGGTGAAGATTGAGATGCACTTCCTGGCAGACGTTTATGTGCCCTGCGAGGTCTGCAAGGGCCAGAGGTACAACCGGGAGACCCTGGAAGTCCAGTACAAGGGAAAGAACATCGCCCAGGTGCTGGACATGACGGCGGAAGAGGCCATGACCTTCTTTGAGAATTTGCCGAAGATCCACCGGAAGGTCCAGACCCTGGTGGAAGTGGGCCTGGGCTATGTGAAGCTGGGCCAGTCCAGCACCACCCTGTCCGGCGGCGAAGCCCAGCGGGTGAAGCTGGCCACGGAACTGGCCAGAGTTTCCACCGGAAAGACCATCTATATACTGGACGAGCCCACCACAGGCCTCCACGCCGCAGATGTCCACAAGCTCATTGAAGTGCTGCAGCGGCTGGTGGATGCGGGCAACACGGTGCTGGTCATCGAGCACAATTTGGATGTGATCAAAACCGCCGACTATGTCATCGATCTGGGCCCTGAAGGCGGTGACAAGGGCGGCTATGTGGTGGCCCAGGGTACGCCCGAGGAAGTGGCGGCTGTGGAGGGCAGCTACACAGGCCAGTATCTGAAGCAGTATCTGTAAAAACGAATAATCCCCGGCGCACCAGTTCGTGCGCCGGGAATGAACCTTTTTTGATTTACGATGTTCCGTGCAATGAATTACAGTATGGTATACAGCTCCGGACTCAAACAGTCGGACAGCTCCACCAGACCGTGGTCAAAGCCGCCGGCGTAGTCCGGCCGGCGCAGGGGGGAGCGAAGAATCTCGCCGTTATCCTGCCGCAGGGCCAGGGTCATGGTGATCCTGGTACCGCCCTCCTTGCGGTCGCAGATCAGCAGCGTGCCGCCGTGGTTGGCTGCGGCAGTGCGGACAATGGCCAGTCCCAGACCAAGGCCGTATCGGAAGTCCTCAATGCCGGGCTGCCGCAGATAGCGCTGGAAGAGGTCAGCCCGGACGGCTTCCCCGATACCGCTGCCGCTGTCCTCCACCGTCAGATGCAGAAATTTGCCATGACAGGTCAGACGGGCCGAAATGATGCCGTCTTCCGGGGTAAAACGGATACAGTTGGACAGAATGTTCCACAGAGCCCGTTCCAGCTGCTCCGGATCGATGAGGGAAAAAATGGGGTATTTCAGCCCCTCAAAGGAAAGATTGACTCTTCCTTCGGTGAGGGCCTTGGCTTTTTCAAACAATTCCAGCAGGAAACTGTCCACATCCCGGAGCTCCATCTGGGCACAGGCGGTATAGCGGCCGATGTCAGACATATTGTTGACCAGCCGCAGCATCTGCATGAGACTTTGGTTCATTTTGGTGGAGGCTGGGTCCGCGGATTCCATCTGCCGGGCAGTGGCAATGGCCTGCATCAAAGGCTTGCGCAGCTCCATGGAAACCAACGACATGGAGCGGAATTCCTCCAGCTCTTCCCGACTGTCCAGCAGCACCAGATCTTCCGCTTCCATCCGGGTGAGAACGGCGTGGTGGGTATTTCCGGCCAAAGTCAGGGTGACGCAAAGCTGCCCGCCCTCAAAGGCGGCATAGTCTTCTTCGTTTGTTTGCAGCAGGGGAAGAAAATCCTGCCCCGGGGTCAGCATCAGGGCTTGCGCAGCCTGGTTGACGGCCGTGATCCGATTCTCCCTGACCAGAAATCCGGGCCGGGGAATCTGCCCCAGAAGATCCAGTGTTTTTCTTTGTGTTTCCATTCCGGCCCTCCTGACGCAGCTAGTATCCCCGCTTTGGGGAAATTCTTTCCCGGCGGGTTTCGACAAATTTCGACAAAATATGTCATTTCTATTTTACCCCACAGATTCAAAAATAGCAAGCATAAACCGCAAAGAGGTGATTTGTTTGGCGCAGACACTACACAGCGGTCATCGGGACCGGCTGAAAAAGCGATTTTTACAGCAGGGGCTGGATGGCTTTACAGATATTCAGGCCCTGGAACTGCTGCTCTTTTACAGCATTCCCCGGCAGGACACCAATCCCATTGCCCACAAATTGTTGGCCCATTTTGGCAGCCTTTCCCAGGTGCTGGAAGCCCCGGCGGAAGAATTGATGCAGATCGGAGGCATTAAGGAGCACAGCGCTGTGCTGCTGAATCTGATCAATGAAATGAGCCGATTCTATCTGGTGGACAAAGCCAATCAGGAACGGGTGCTGCCCACCATTGAGGACTGCGCCCGGTATCTGCAGCCCTATTTCTACGGCCGAACCACGGAAACGGTATTCCTGCTTTGCCTGGATGCCAAATGCAAAGTCCTCCGGTGCAAGGAAGTGGGAGAGGGCAGCGTGAATTCGGCCGGAATCTCCACCCGAAAGATCGTGGAGATCGCCATCCGGGAAGGGGCCACCACCGTGGTGCTGGCCCATAACCACCCCAGCGGCATCGCCATTCCATCGCCGGAGGACATTCAGACCACCCGGCGGATTGCAGCCGCCCTGCAAAGTGTGGAGGTCCACCTGGCAGACCACATTGTGGTGGCGGATGAGGACTATGTGTCCATGGTGCAGTCCGGCTACCGTTTTGACAATTGCAGCTTTGTTTAGGAGGGAATTCCATGGATCAATTTAAACTGGTATCTCAATACAAACCCTCCGGAGACCAGCCCGAAGCCATTGAGGGCCTGGTCAACGGTGTAAACTGGGGCCTGCGGGAGCAGACCCTGCTGGGTGTTACCGGCTCCGGCAAGACCTTTACCATGGCCTCGGCCATTGAAAAGCTGAACCGGCCCACACTGGTGCTGGCCCACAACAAAACATTGGCTGCCCAGCTGTGCAGCGAGTTCCGGGAGTTTTTTCCCCACAACGCGGTGGAATATTTCATTTCCTACTACGACTACTACCAGCCGGAAGCCTATATTGCCCACACAGACACCTATATTGAAAAGGATGCTTCCGTCAACGAAGAAATAGACCGGCTGCGCCACTCGGCCACCTCCGCCCTCTTTGAGCGGCGGGACGTGATCGTGGTCAGCTCCGTCAGCTGCCTCTATGGTCTGGGTGACCCCATTGACTATAAGTCCATGGTCATTTCCCTCCGGGTGGGTCAGGAATACCCCCTGGATGAGGTGCTGCGCAAATTGACGGAAATCCGCTACGAACGCAACGACCTGGATTTCTCCCGCAACAAGTTCCGGCTCCGGGGAGATACGCTGGAGGTCTATCCAGCCTACTGGTCCGGTCGGGCCATCCGCATTGAGTTTTTTGGAGACGAGATCGACCGGATCAGCGAGATCAACGCCGTGTCCGGCATGGCAGAGCGGTATTTGGACCATGTGGCGATCTATCCTGCCAGCCATTATGTGGCATCCAAAGAGAAGCTGCAGCGGGCCATGATGGACATCCAGCGGGAATGTGACGAGCAGGTGGCTTTCTTCCGGGAGCAGGGGAAACTCATTGAAGCCCAGCGCATTGCCCAGCGTACGGCCTATGACCTGGAAATGCTGACGGAGATCGGTTTTTGCAACGGCATCGAGAACTATTCCCGGGTGATCCAGGGCCGGGCACCCGGCACGCCTCCCACCACGCTGCTGGATTATTTCCCGGAAGATTTTCTCCTGTTCATTGATGAGAGCCATGTGACGCTTCCCCAGTGCCGTGCCATGTACGCCGGTGACCGGAGCCGGAAGGATGCCCTTGTGAATTACGGCTTCCGTCTGCCCTCTGCCTACGACAACCGTCCCCTGAATTTCCAGGAATTCGACAGCAAGCTGAACCAGGTCATCTATGTCTCTGCCACCCCGGCGGAGTACGAGCGGACCCGGTCCGGTCAGATTGTGGAGCAGGTGATTCGTCCCACGGGCCTTTTGGACCCCATTGTGGAGGTCCGGCCCATCGAAGGTCAGATTGACGACCTGATTGGGGAGATCAATGCCCGGACGGCCCGGGAGGAGCGGGTGCTGGTGACCACCCTGACCAAGAAAATGGCGGAGGATCTGACGGTGTACCT
>JBJDYI010000064.1:0-11419 GCA_051867165.1 Faecousia sp.
GCTGCTTGAACAATTTGTGTTAGAATTATTTGTCTAACTTTTTGGGGTCACTTCACAATGACAGCGGGATTTCTTCATTCTTTTAGGTGGGATCGTAGTTGACGATGATATCCCGTTCCGTCAGGGCTGCCACGGTGTCAATATCGTTGCCGTAGACATTCACCTGTACCAGGCGGTAATTGTCTGCCAGGGCATCCACGGTGGTCAGCTTGTTATAGTCCATGTAAACATAGGAAAGCTGATCCAGACCCGCCAGAGAGTCAATGCTTTGCAGAGCGTTGTAGGAACCGTCGACGGTTCGCAGCATACAGCCTTCCTGCCAATCCGGCATGACAACCACAGAGTTATAAGAGAAGTCCAGAGTGTCCAGCTTGACCAGGCTTGCCAACTTGGAAATGTCGGTGAGGCGGTTGTTGGAGATGCTCAGGTTGGTCAGTTCGGTGCAGTTTGCCAGAATCGAAACGTCAGACAGCTGGTTAAAGTCCAGAGACAGGTAATTCAGCAGAGGCAGATCCTCGACACCATCAACCTTACTCAGGGAGTTGTTGCCGGCATCCAGCCAGTTCAGCTTCAGGCAGCTGGACAGGGGTGACAGATCGGTAATCGCATTGTAGGAGATATCCAGCGTTTCCAGATTTTTCAGGCCGCTGATGGCTTCCAGACCGGTGACAGCATTGTGCTGCAGATTCAGTTCCCGCAGGGATTCCATGGGGCGGATGACTTCCAGATTTCGCAGGGTGTTGTTGCTCAGATTCAGCACCGTCAAATTTTCAGCGCCTTCCAGAGCGGCAATGGTGCTGAGGCTGCAGCCGGAGAGGTTCAGGTTTTTCAGAGCAGGCAGCTTGGACAGCACGGCCAGTTCTTCCGCAGGGAAGGTGGAGCCGGAAAGATCCAGGGTTTCCAGCTGGGTCAGGGAGGCAAGATCGGACAGGGTGCCCATATTCTGGTTCTGGATGGTCAAGGATTTCAGGTAGGGCATCAGCGCCAGATCTGCCAGGCTTTGGGCGTTTTCCGGCAGGGTAAATTCAGTGATCTCCCAGAGAACATTGGTGTAGATGATGTTACTGTCGCTGACCGCCAGAACTTCCCGGATGGCTTTTTCCGTGGCCTCATCCGTAAATGCGGCGGGTTCAATGACACCGCCAACGGTATAGCCTGCAACAACAGGTGCGCTGACCAGACCGTTTTCTGACACACTGATGGCATAGATAATGGTCTCGCCGGCTTCCAGGGTGATGGGGCCAGTGTAAATGTTACCATTGATGGAGGGGTAGGTTCCGTCTGTGCTGTAATACAGCGTACCACCGTCGGAGGTTAGTGTCACATCAATGTACTGGGAGTAGAACCCGGGCTCATGGTTGGTGGCAGGGGAAGAGGGACGCAGGGCTTCCAGGGACTGCTTCATGGCCGGGTCGGCCACATTGTCAAGAAGTGCCACCGCATCCATCAGCTTGTCCTGCTGGACATAGGTTTTGCTCAGAGCGGCGTAAAGCTCCACGGTGCCCTGATTTTTGATGGCGTTGGAGAGGGTTACTTCGGCTTTGGTGTAGTTGCCATCGGCCTTATACTGGTTGGCCAGCTCAATGGCCACGTTTTCATCCCGACCGGAATGTTCGTAGGCCAGATTGTAAAACCAGGAGGACAGGCGGGAATTGCCGTAGAGATCATTGTAGCGGGCCTGGCTCAGCAGAACATCCCGGGTGAAGTCCCGGTCATAAACAAACAGGTACCAGCCGATGCTCGCAATGATGGCAATGATCAGCAGTAGGGATACCAGTGCAGTCAAGAATTTTTTCATAAAACAGCTCCATTTCTAGGAATCTGCCCCGATTATACGATGAAATGGGTCGAATGTCAAGAATGTGAGAAAATCGTAACAATTTGCTTACAAATGATGATGGGGAAGATATCTGCGAGATACGGCCCGGTTTATGGATCCGCATCCGGATCGGAATCGGATTTCAGAATGGTTGCCACCTCGCCGGACAGCATGGATGCATAGGCAATCAGAGCATCGGCCATCACATCCTCTGGGGTGTATTCCCGAATACAGTGGGATGCATTGGCATAAAAGTGGTAAATATAGTCAGGAATCGTAATTCTGGCTATGCGATCCATGAAAATCCCTCCCAGGCTTTTCTATGATTATAGCCCGAATACGGGCAATTGTCAAGAGAAGGGCAATGTACTAGGCTAATTATAGCCAGATAGGGGAGGGACACACATGATTGTATATGACCGGCTTTGGAAGACCATGAAGGAAAAGGGAATCTCTCAATATAAGCTGATGAAGGAATACGGGTTCAGTTCCGGCCAGCTGGATCGGATTCGGAAAGGGGAAAACATCAATATGTATACCCTGGATACTCTCTGCCGGATCCTGGACTGTGAAGTGGAGGATGTTATTTCTTATCAAAGAGAAGAATAATGAAAAAAGATTGCATTTTTTGGTTCTGTGATTATAATAATATCAACTTGAACACACTGAGGCGATAAAAAGGTGAAACTGATAGACATACACACCCATGTATATCCGGATGCCATTGCGGCTAAGGCAGCCCAGAGCATCCGCAATTATTACCATATTGGAGAGGAGATGGACGGCACTCCTCAAATGCTGCTGGAGCGGGGGAAAATGGCGGGTATTTCCAAATATCTGATTCTTCCGGTGGCGGTGAAGCCGGAGCACGTTCGTTCCATCAATAATTTCATCCACCAGCAGATGGTGGATCATGACTGCTTCCTGGCCTTTGGCACTGTCCATTCGGAAATGGAGCAGATCGAGGATGAGGTGGCTCGAATTCAGGCTCTGGGGCTCCGGGGCATCAAGATCCACCCGGACTGCCAGCATTTCAACATCGATGATCCCCGGATGTTTCCAGTGTACGAGGAGATTCAGGGAAGAATTCCCATGATGATTCACATGGGGGATGAGTGGCACGATTATTCCCATCCCTCCCGGCTGCGCCATGTGTTGAACCTGTTTCCGAAGCTTCAGGTCTGTGCTGCCCATTTTGGAGGCTACTCCATGTATGAGACTGCCCGGCAGCTGCTCTATGACACAGACTGCATCATGGATGTGTCCAGCTCTCTTATGTTTATGGATCGGGGCATGCCGGAGCACTACATCAACCTTTACGGTGCGGAGCGATTGGCCTTCGGCACGGACTATCCTGTGTGGGACCCGGTTCATGAGGTGCAGCGGCTCATGGAATTAAACATTACAGATGAACAAAAGGAACAAATCGCCTGGAAAACGGCCAGCCGTTTTTTGGAATGGTAAAGAAAACCTGCGTGCTGATGATCAGCACGCAGGTTTTGTTGTTCTTACGTTTCTGTTTTATACGGTTCTTCCATTCCTGCAGTTCATGGGGCAGAAAGGAACCGTTTCATCAGGAAACAGGACCTGCTTGCGGAGGGATCCCCGCAAACGGTCATTTCTCTGCAACAGCTGTGACTTCTACCACAGTCAGGGTATCCGCTTCCACCCGGAATCGGAGGTCGTATCCGGCGAAGGTCAGGCCATAGATCCGTTCAGGCTGCCTTTGGTAGGAGGGCCGGGGATCATGGCTCAGCACCGCAATGGCGGCCTGCCGTTTGCTCTCGGGCAGGATGTTCAGCAGGTGCTCCGGAAACGTTACCTGCAGCAGGAAAGCGCCGGCCGTGTCTGTAAAGCCTCCAGTGGCTTCCACCTGACAGTCGGCGTAGGGGATGTAGGGCTTGATGTCAAAAATCGGGGTGCCGTCCATGAGATCAGCGCCGCCCACATGAAGCACAGTGCCGTGATCGGCGGTTTGCTCCACGCCCAGCAGCCGGACACAGGAAAGCCCCAGGTTGTTGGGCCGGAAGGGGGACCGGGTCGCAAAGACACCCATCCGGGTGTTTCCCCCCAGCCGGGGCGGACGGACCGTGGGGGACCAGCCCTGACGAACCGCCTCCGAAAACTGCCAGATGATCCACAGATGGGAATAATCTTCAATTCCTCTCAGTGCGTCAGCGTTCCGGAACTCCGGCTCAAAAACGATGGTGGACCGAAGTTCCTCCACCAGTCCACTTTGCCGGGGAATTCCGAACTTGGTGGCAAAGTCGCTGTGCATCCGGGCAATGGCCTGAATGGTTGCTTCCATCTTATCCCCTCACTTTCCGCATGGAGAAGGTCACAGCAAAAATCAGGGCCAGAATCAGACTGATGGCAGCACCGGTGGAGTTGCCCAGATAATAGGAAACCGTCAGTCCGCCCAGCCCGGCGATCAACGCAAACAATACAGAGAACAGGGTGTATTCCCGCAGGTTCCGGGAGACATTCCGGGCAGAAGCGGCAGGCAGCACCAGCAGGGAGTTCAGAATCAGCAGACCCACACTGGAAATGCTGAGGGTAACCACCACGGCAATGGCGGTGGTGAACAAGGTCTGGGCCAGGCCCACAGAGGTGCCCCGGGAAGCCGCCAGATGGGGATGAATGGCAATGAGACTCAGCCGATTGGCAAAGACCGCCCAGAACACCAGCACTCCAGCCAGCACCGCTGCCAGCATACCAATCTCACCGGGGGTTACGGAGAGAATATCACCGATGAGAAACTGATTGTACTTGGTAAAGCTGCCACCGCCCAATGTGGCAATGAAAATGCCCAGGGCCACAGCGGAACTGGAAAACACACCAATCAGGGTATCCGCTGCCTGATTGGAGCGGTTGCGAACCCAGGAGAACAGCAGAGCAAAGGCCACGCTGAACCCAACCGCCGCCCAGAGAGGGGCCGCCAAACCGAAAATGGAGCCGATGGCAATGCCTGTAAAGGCGGAATGGCCCAGGGCATCGGAAAAGAAACTCATGCGGCCCGTAACGATCATGGTGGACAGCAATCCAAAGAGGGGAGCCATCAAAAGAAGTGCCAGCAGGGCATTTTTCATGAAATCCCATTGCAGCATTTCCAGGGGCAAGCAGTCGCAAAGTGCATACCAGATGCTCATACGTTGCCTCCTTTCAGGTGGAAGGCCTGGTGGAATTGTGTGGAATTCAGGACGGTTTCCGGTGGGCCCTTGATCAATACGGCGTGATCGATGAGCACCACCTGGTTGGCATACCGTTCCAGCATGGTAAAGTCGTGGGTGGTCATGAGGATGGACAGGTCGTAGGTTTTCCGGATTTCATCCAGCATATCCATGAGGCTTTCCATGCCCTCGATGTCCACGCCGGACAGGGGCTCGTCCAAAATCAGAATATTGGGCATGGGCTCCAATGCAAGGGCCAGCAGGACTCTTTGCAGCTCGCCACCGGAGAGGGTGCCCACACGCTTGTGCATCAGATCTTCCCCATGGACCCGCTCCAGACATTCCAGAACCAATTCTTCCATGGACTTGCTCAGTCCCAGGAAGGCAGGCCGTTTGCCCAGACAGCAGGCAAACAGGTCAGACACAGAAACAGGGTCACTGGGATCAAAAGCGGGACTCTGGGGCACATAGCCGATCCTGGGTTTTTTGCTCCGTTTGCCGGGCTCGGAAAAGGCGATGATGCCATCGTATTCCCGCTGGCCCAAAATGGCTTTTAACAGGGTGGACTTGCCGGCGCCGTTGGGACCGATGAGGGCCACCATTTCGCCACAGTGGACGTGCAGATTCACATCCTTTAAAATCCGGTCTGCACCGATTTTCACAGACACGTTCTCCATCCGCAGGCAGCAGGAATGGCCGCAGGGGCCGGTATGGGGAGAAAATCTCATTGCAGCGCCTCCTTCAGGGTGTCAATGTTGTGGTACATGGAATCGAAATAGCTGTCACCGGCCATGGCCATATCCAGAGAAAACTCTTTGGCGCCGGTCTCCCGGGCGATGATGCCGGCGGCGGAAACGCTGCCGCTTTTCTCGGTAAAGATGGCTGGCAGCCGGTGAAGCTCCACCTCCCGGATCATGTGAATCAGCTCCTTGGCGGAGGCCTCACTGCCGGATTCTTCCTCAATGGCGTCCAGGATGGTCAGATCAAAGGCGTCAGCCAGATAGGCAAATCCATCGTGGAAGGTAATCAGCTCCCGGCAGGACAGGGTGTTCAGCTGGGAAAGACCATATTGCTCCAGGTCCTCCAGATCCGCCAGGAGTCCTTCCAGATTGGATAAAAAGGTGCCGGAATGAGATGGATATTGGTCGCACAACCCCTGACAGATGTTTTCTGCCATGATTTTTGCGTTGGCTGGGGAGAGCCAGATGTGGGGATCTGTGTCATGGTGATGATCGTGGGAGTCTGCCTCTTCATGCTCCCCACCCTCATCCTGTTCCTCCTTGTGATGGTGCTCTTCCGGGACAATCAGTTCAATGCCATGGGATGCGTCAATGGTCCGGGCCTTTGTCAGAATCTCCTCCAGAGATTCTTCCAGTCCGGCGCCGGAGATGACGATCAGTTCCGCGGATTCCGCGGCCTTGACCTGCTTTACGTTTAAGGAATAGTCATGCAGACAGCTGACCGTTTCCGTCACCAGCCGGGTGACCGTCAAGGGCGTTCCCTGGCAAAGCCGGGTGGTGAATTCATACACCGGCAATGTGGTGGCAGCGATCTGAGCGGGCTGCTCCCGTCCACCACAGCCTGCCAGCAAAAAGATGCATAACAATATCATGCTGAATAATCGTTTCATGAAAATGGGTCCTGTCAATAAAATGTTCTATTTTCTATCATATCATGGTTTGTCAAGGGAACACCACCACGGACAATTGAAAAAAAACATGGAAAAAGGGCCTGCCCTCACGGCAGACCCTTTTATGTATGAATTAGTGGTTCGCCATCCAATCCTTGACCTTGGTCTTGGCCAGACGCTGGATATCCTCAGCAGGATACTTGGAAGTCTCGCCGCCGCCAACATGCAGGAAGTACAGGCCCTCGGGAGTCTGGTACAGATCTTCCTCGTAACCGGCGGGATCGCCCAACTGACCAACAGAGTAAGCCTTGATCAGGGTTGCGGTTTCGGTATCGTATTCCTTCTTGCAGATGATCTTCTTCATGGAATGAACCTCCTTTCTGGTTGAATTCAGTCTGGATGGTATTATACATTATTTTGTGGGAAAATCAATACCTGATTCCAGAATTATACAACTTTTTCAAAAAGATTGGAAGAAAGTTTGGGTTTTTATGCCACTGAAACGGATCCGGTATGTACAAAATGCATAAAAGATGAAACGGGTTTTGGCTGTTTTCGTCCTTGCTTCGGGGAATCCGGGATGGTATAATGTCTGGAAAGGAGTGGGACAGATGAAGGATTTTCCGGTGTTTACAACAGAATACGGCGTTTCCAGCCTGATTTTGAAGGAGATCCCCTATCGTCAGGAAGCATACATTCACATTCAGGATGTGCAGCCAGAGGGCTTTGCCGAGCACCTGGAGGAGTGTGCCTCTTTCTGTCGGATGGCCGGAGCGGAAAAAACCTACGCCACAGGCCATGCGGCTTTCGCAGATTATCCGGTGCATGCTTCCGTTTATGAAATGCGGGGCACTGCCTGGGTGGATCCGGAGAAACTGGAAAATCTCTTCCCGGTGACGGAAGCGACTGTGGGCAGGTGGCGGCAGATCTGTAATGAACGTCTGCGGGATGTGGATCACACCGCGACACTGACGGCGGCTGACGAAAAGAAGATTCTGGAATCCGGTGGTGCTTATTTTGTCCACCACAGCGGAGCGCTGCTGGGTGTTGGCTGGCTGGAGGATACCAGGCTGCTGCTGCTTGCCTCTGTGCGTCCCGGCGCCGGGACACAGGTGCTGCATACCCTCATGTCCCTGGTGGAGGGTGCGGACGTGACTCTGGAGGTGGCTTCCACCAACAAAAGGGCCATCCGGTTATATGAAAGATATGGTTTTCTAAAGGCCCGGGAAGTCACCCGCTGGTATCGGGTGAGGTAGCGGAAAATCAAATTGCATTTCAGAATATGACATGGTATGATGCATGATAACGATGGGAACACGAAACATGAAAGAGTGGGAGAAGTAGAAAGGAACCGGCCGATGATAGGGAAATACCGCCATGAGTTGAAATATCAGATCTCCGATGCGCAGGTACAAATGCTCCGCAACCGGATCAATCATCTGATTCCGCCGGACAGCCATGCAGGAGCGGATGGATGTTACCGCATCCGCAGTCTGTACTTTGATGATTATGAAAACCGATGCTTCCGGGAAAATGAGGACGGCACGGATCCCAGAGAGAAGTTCCGGATTCGGATTTATAACCACAGCACCCAGCGGATTACCCTGGAGTGCAAACGGAAAGAGCGGGGCAAAACCCACAAAACGGCCTGCCCCCTGACAGAGGAACAGACGAGAGCATTGATGGCAGGCAAGATTCTGCCGGATCTTGCTTCTCAGCCGCCGCTGCTGCGGAAACTGACCATGCAGATGCTGACCAGAGGGATGCGTCCGGTGGTGATTGTGGAATATGACCGGATTCCCTATGTCTATAAGAACGGCAATGTCCGCATTACCCTGGATACCAATATCATGTCTTCCTCAGCGGTGGATCAGTTCCTGGAGGAACGGATCCCGGTGCGCCCGGTGCTGGCGGCAGGGCAGCAGCTGCTGGAAGTAAAATATGACGAGTATCTGCCGGATTTCATTTATCGGAGCCTGCAGCTGCACAGCCTGCGCCAGACGTCTTTTTCCAAATATTATATTTGCAGAAAATATACAAGATAGGGAGTTTACCATGAGTTTCAAAGATATTTTTAAAAAATCCTTTCTGGAAGGCTATGCCTCTGCTGAAATAACCACCTTTACCATTGTGATTGCCCTGGGCATTGCCTGTCTGCTGGCCCTGTACATCTTCTTTGTCTACCGGGTGGTGACCCGCAAAACCTTTTATTCCAAGAACTTTAACATCACCCTGGCGGGCATTACCGTGATCACCGCCGCCCTGATCCTCACCATGCAGTCCAGTGTGGTGCTGTCGCTGGGTATGGTGGGCGCCCTGTCCATTGTCCGGTTCCGCACGGCAGTGAAGGATCCCCTGGATCTGATGTTCCTGTTCTGGTCCATCAGCGTGGGCATCATCTGCGGCGCAGGCCTGGCCCAGGTGGCGGTGATTCTTTCTGTGGTTGTGACCCTGGGGATTCTGATCCTGGACCGGCTGCCGGTGGCCAGGGCACCCATGATCCTGGTGGTGAATGCTTCCGATCTGGATGCCGAGGACAAGGTGACGGACGCTGTAAAGAAGTACACCCGGTTTTATAGTGTCAAGTCCCGGAACATGACCGCAGACTCCCTTGATCTGGTGGTGGAGCTGCGCACCGAGCAGGGCAGTGCTCTGATCCGGGAGGTCATGGGTCTTCACGGCATCACCTCCGCGTCGCTGCTGGCCCACGACGGCGAAGTGACATTTTAACCCAAAAGCTGCATGGGACATTCCCGTGCAGCTTTTGCCTTGCCTGAACATGGAAGAGGATTCGCGATTCGTGCATTTTATATGCTCGCGGGGAATGACATCAAAATATCGTACAACCTGTACAAAATGCAAAAAAGAAAATTGGAATGTAAAGAAAAAATACTTGACATCTACATGGCGTTATGCTAGAATATCCGAGGTCAAGGAAAATACCTTGACATGGGAGGAACCGATGGACGCACTGGAAATGACTTTGCTGCTGGATTATTACGGCGGAATGCTCACGGAGAAGCAGTTTGACTGCTTTGATATGCGTTATAATCAGGATCTGTCCCTGGGAGAGATTGGGGAAACATTGGGTGTCAGCCGTCAGGCGGTGAATGACAATCTGACCCGAACAGAAGCTCTCCTGCGTCGGATGGAAGAAAATATCGGATGTGTCAAGCGGTATAAGCTGGCACGCAGGGCAGTTTCCGAGATACGGAACGCTGCGACCGCACTTGAAGCCTCTTCCGATCCGGCAGTCGCTGCTTTGGCACAACAGATCTTAACTGCTGTGCAGACACTTGAGGAGTAAACAATGGCATTTGAAGGCTTAACTGAAAAAATTAATAATACCTTCAAAAAGCTCCGTGGTAAGGGCCGTCTGAAGGAAAGCGACGTCAAGGAGGCAATGCGGGAGATCCGCATGGCTCTGCTGGAAGCAGACGTCAGCTACAAGGTCTGTAAGGATTTTACCAAGCAGGTCACCGAGCGCTGTATCGGCTCCGACGTTCTGGAATCCCTGACCCCTGCCCAGATGATCGTCAAGATTGTCCACGAAGAGCTTTGCAAGCTCATGGGCAGCGACACCAAACACATCAATGTCAATCCCAACGGCCCCACGGTGATCATGCTGGTGGGCCTGCAGGGTGCCGGTAAAACCACCAACGGCTCCAAGCTGGCCGGTATGCTGAAGCGAAACGGCAAGCGCCCTTTGCTGGTGGCCTGCGATATCTACCGTCCCGCTGCTATCCAACAGCTGAAGGTCTGCGGTGAAAAGCTGGACATCCCTGTGTTTGAAAAGGGCACCCAGGATCCTGTTCTGACGGCCAAGGAAGCTGTTCTTTACGCCCGTCAGCATGCCCACGATTATGTGTTCCTGGATACTGCCGGCCGTCTCCATGTGGACGAGGCTCTGATGACGGAGCTGAAGAACATCAAGGAGGCTGTGAAGCCCGACGAAATCATGCTGGTTGTGGATGCCATGACCGGTCAGGATGCTGTGAATGCAGCCCAGTCGTTTAATGACTGGCTGGATATCGACTCTGTGATGCTCAGTAAGCTGGACGGCGATGCCAGAGGCGGTGCGGCCCTGTCTGTCCGTGCCACCACCGGGAAGCCCATTAAGTTTGCCGGCGTCGGTGAAAAGCTGGAGGATATTGAAGCCTTCCACCCCGACCGGATGGCAAACCGGATTCTGGGCATGGGCGATATGCTATCCCTCATTGAAAAGGCTGAAAAGTCCTTTGATGCTGAAAAGGCCGCCAAGATGGAAGAGCGGCTGCGCAGCAACAAATTTACCCTGCAGGATTTCTATGATCAGCTGGTGCAGCTGAAGTCCATGGGCCCCATGGAGGACTTGCTGGCTCAGATACCCGGCGGCGCAGGTCTCAAGGGCGTGAAATTTGATGAGAAGGCCATGGCACACACCGAGGCCATTATCCTGTCCATGACCCCCAGAGAACGGGAAAAGCCCGAAATCATCGCTGCCTCCCGGAAGAAGCGCATCGCCGCCGGCGCCGGTGTGAAGGTGGAGGATGTGAACCGGCTGCTGAAATCCTTCGAGCAGATGCGCAAGATGATGAAGCAGTTCTCTGGTCCCGGCATGGGCAAGAAGCTCAAGCGCCTGGGCCGTATGGGCGGATTTAAGGGTGGCTTCCCTGGTTTCTAACGCCCGGGATTGCCGGTTATGATGTTCGCTGAAAGCAAATTGCTTTGCGATATAGATTCAAAAACTTTTGAAAGATAAATTAATGGAGGTGAAACTCTCATGGTTAAGATCAGACTGAGAAGAATGGGCGCCAAGAA
>JBJDYI010000065.1:0-3053 GCA_051867165.1 Faecousia sp.
GGCGGCTGGATGCCCTGCCCAGCCAGCTTTCCGGCGGTCAGCAGCAGCGGGTGGCCATTGCCCGGGCGCTGGCAGCGGCTCCTGCCATTATCCTAGCTGACGAACCCACCGGCAATCTGGACTCCCGTACCAGTCAGGACGTGCTGGGGCTGCTGAAGGTTACCAGCCAGAAGTTCTCCCAGACCATCGTCATGATTACCCACAACGAAGAAATCGCCCAGATGGCAGACCGCATCATCCGCATTGAGGACGGACGCATTGTGACCCGGAGGTGAGCAGTATGAACGTGAAAAACCGCGGCTGTATCCGCCGCTTAAGCTTCAAAACATTGCTGGCCTCCCGGAAGCGGAACCTGATCGCCATTGCCGCCATCGTCCTGACCACATTGCTGTTTACATCCCTCTTTACCATTGTCCTGTCCATCAACGAAACCAGCCAGAATTACCAGTTCCGCAGCGTAGGAACCTACGCCCACGGTTCCTTCAAGGATGTGGACGAAACCCAGATTCAAGTTCTGTCCGCCCATCCCAAGGTGAAGGCGACTGGCAGGCGGACGGTCATCGGTATCTGTACCAGCGGAGTCTTTGCCAAGGATTACGGTGAGGTCAGCTTCATGGATGACAACACCGCCAAATGGGGCTACGCTACCCCCACCGTGGGCAGAACGCCCAACAGCGGAAAAGAAATCGCCATGGACACCAAAGCCCTTGCCCTGCTGGGGGTTGCCCCGGAGCTGGGTGCTGAGGTCACGCTGACCTACACCCTTGCCGACAAGGAGCAGATGGGCAGGGATGTGACGGATACCTTTACGCTGGTGGGCTGGTGGGAATATGACGAGTTGCTGGCGGTGCATTTTTTCAATGTTTCCGAGGATTACGCCAAACAGATTGAAGCCATGGCTGTGGCAGACGGCATGAATCCCTTCCGTACAGATATGAGCGTCATGCTGCCCAGCTCCCTGAACATTGAGGAGCAGCTGACCCAGATTGGCGAGGAGTGCGGCTACGATGTGGGGGATAAAGCCGGGCAGCTTCGCATCGGCGTCAACTGGGGCTATACCACTACCCAGCTTGCAGATTCCATGGACGCAGGCGGAATTCTTGCCGTGATCGCCGTGATGGTCATTGTGACCTTCACCGGGTATCTGGTAATTTACAATATCTTCCAGATTTCTGTGGCGGGGGATATCCGCTATTACGGTCTGCTGAAAACCATCGGCGTAACCCCGAGGCAGCTTCGACGGATCATCCGTCAGCAGGCGCTGATGCTCGGCAGCATCGGCATTCCTGTGGGACTGGGGCTAGGCTACGGCGTAGGCATTCTGGCAGTGCCTGTTACCCTTTCCACCTCAATTTACGGCGGCAAGTACACCACCGTCAGTGTATCTCCCTGGATTTTTCTGGGGGCAGCAGTATTTGCTCTGCTGACGGTGCTGCTGTCCTGCTCCCGCCCCGGCAAAGTTGCAGGCAGCGTGTCCCCTGTGGAAGCCGTGCGGTATACGGATGTCCGGCAAAATGGAAGAAAGCTCCGGGCTTCCAGGCAGGTGACCCCCTTTTCCATGGCAAGGGCGAATCTGGGAAGAAGCGGGAAGAAAACCGCGCTGGTCATTGTTTCCCTGTCTCTGGCGGTGGTGCTTCTGAATCTGTTGACCACCTTTGTCACCGGTTTTGATATGGACAAATACTTAAGTCAGAGAAGCTGCGCGGATTTTGTTGTCAGTACGCCGGATTACTTTAACTATCGCGGATTTACCCTGACGGAAGAGGACATTCTCCCGGTGCGGGAAAGCACGGAGCAGTCTCTGGAAGGCTTTGCCTATACAACAGGACTGGTAAAGATGTATCTTCCGGAGGATGCCTGGTGGGATGAAGCTTCCTACTACCTCGGGGATCAGCAGCTGGAAGAATTGCTGAAAACCACAGCACGGGACGGCGATAAAATTGCTGCGGATTCCCAGATCGAAGGGCTGGACGCCGCGCTGCTTCCCAAACTCAATGTGTTGGAGGGGGATCTGTCGCCCCTGAATCAGCCGGACAACTACGCCATTGCCATAGAAGTCAGCCTGGACGATTTCGGAAAGGTTGCACATCCGGAGCATTATCCCACCATCGGAGAGACTGTCAAGGTGACTTACGGCAGGGACGAAACTGCCTACGATGTTTTCTATACAGTATGCGCCTGGGTGGAAGTGCCCTACGACATGGGCAGCCGGTTCTACTCCATGGGCTATCAGGCGGTGCTGAATGTGGAAAGCCTGCGCCGGGATGCCGGAGCGGAAAACGTGATGAATATGTGCTATGTGTTTGACACCCCAGATCCGGAAGCCGAGGAAGCGGCGGAAAGCTATCTTGCCGCTCTTTCCAAATCGGTCGCGTCCCCACTGAAGTACGAAAGTAAGGCCACCCACCGGGCACATTTCCGGGAGTTTCAGATGACCTTCGTGGTGCTGGGCGGACTGCTGTGCGGCATTATTGGAATCGTCGGCGTTCTGAACTTCTTCAACGCCATGATGACCTCCATTCTGTCCCGGCGGCGGGAGTTTGCGGTGCTGCAAGCCGTTGGCATGACCCAGCAGCAGCTTAAAGCCATGCTTGTCTGGGAGGGACTGCTGTATACCATCGGTTCCGGACTGATTGCCGGCCTTCTGTCCGCCGCTGTCAATCCGCTCTCTGGCAGGCTGCTGGAAAAGGGTTACTGGTTCTACCGCTATCACTTTTGCCTCACGCCTGTGCTGCTGATCATTCCGGTTTTCGCTCTGCTGGGATACGCGATTCCCGCTATTATGTACCGCCATGCCGCGAAACAAAGCATTGTGGAACGGCTACGGGAAGCGGAAGCCTGACTGCACCGCACCCCTTCTCACGCGATTAACACTCTCTCCCAATGTGATATAATACAGATAAGCAAAATGCAGACGCCCATCAAGACACTGGCTTGACAAGCGTCTGCATTTTCCGTTTCTTGAGAAGGGAGCCATGCAATCAACACAGACCGTCCATCCACAACTGCACCTTAAAAATTTCATATCGAACCGGAGGGAACAACCAGCTTGG
>JBJDYI010000066.1:0-3037 GCA_051867165.1 Faecousia sp.
GTTAGTTTTTGCCAGACTTATTGTTGGTAGGATCATTCAAAACATAAGTCTGACCGGGTTTCTTGGTCGGCGGCATTGGTTCACCTTTCGTAACGGTAACTTCGTGGTTGATTTTGCCACCACGAGGGCCAACAACGCCATACTGACCAGATTTTGGAGCTTTCTGACCGGGCTTCAGTCCCATAGGCACCCTCCTTTCGTAATATTAGCGCTCGTTTGTTCGACCGCAGGACACATTATACTCCATATTGTGGTTTTGTCAATATCAAAACACAATATATTGTGACATGAGGTGATAATTATTGCGTATGTAACAATCCCCAAAGATCTTACCAAGGTCAAATCCAAAGTGCTGTTTGGCCTGACCCGCCGGCAGCTTATCTGTTTTGGAGCAGCGGTACTTGTAGGAGTACCGCTTTTCTTTTTGCTCCGAAACGCGGTTGATTCCAGTACGGCAACCATCTGCATGATTCTGGTGATGCTGCCCTTCTTCCTGTTTGCCATGTATGAGCGGCACGGGCAGCCTCTGGAAGTGGTCATAGAACAGATGGTTCAGGCCCTGTTTGTAAGGCCGAAGGAGCGGCCATATCAGACCAACAATTTCTATGCTGCCATTGGACGGCAAATCTCTGTAGAAAAGGAGGTACGCGCGGTTGTTCAAAAGACAAAAACAGCCGGAAACACCAAAAAAGCCAAAGCGTAAGCTGACCGCCGCTGAAAAGCGGGAAATCCGCAGGATTATGGAGCAGGCCAGAGGGGACGGCAAACCCCACTCGGCGCAGGATACCTTGCCTTTCCGGCAGATGTATCCGGACGGACTGTGCAAACTGGATGATACCACCTGGTCCCGGTGCATCGAATTTGCGGATGTGAATTATCAGCTTGCCCAGCCGGACGACCAGACCGCGATCTTTGAAGCCCTCTGCGATATGTACAATGCCCATGACAGTTCCATCGGCATGGAAATCACCCTGCCCTGCCACCACATGAACCGGGAGGATTTTGTGAAGCGCATTGAGATTGCTGCCCAGGGGGACGATTTTGACGATCTGCGGGAGCTGTACACCCAGATGCTCCGCTGCCAGTTGGAGCAGGGCAATAACGGTCTGGTGAAATCCAAACTCCTGATTCTGACGATAGAGGCAAACGACATTCACAGCGCCAGAGCCAAATTCTCCCGCATTGTGCTGGATACCCTGAACCATTTCAAAACCATGGGTGCTCTGGCAAAGGCACTAGATGGGCGGGAGTGGCTGGAGCTGCTGCACGGCATCCTCCACCCGGATGGGGAACGATTCTCCTTTGATTGGGATTGGCTGGCACCCTCCGGCCTGCATGTCAAGGATTTTATCGCCCCGTCTTCCTTCCGGTTTGGAGCGGCACGGAGGTTCCAGATGGGCACAAAATACTGCGCCGCTTCCTTTCTGCAAATCACCGCCCCGGAAATGGATGACCGTATCCTTGCGGAGCTGCTAGATACGGACAGCGATCTCCTTCTCAGCATCCATATCCGCAGTATGGACCAGAACGAAGCCATCAAGACGGTGAAGCGAAAAATCACCGATATTGACAGTATGAAGATCGATGCCCAGAAGCGGGCGGCGCGGGAGGGTTTCGATATGGATATCATCCCCACCGACATTGCCACCTACGCGGGAGAGGCGAAAAATATCCTTCGTGATCTGCAAAGCCGGAATGAACGGATGTTCCTTGTGACCTTCCTTCTGGTGAATATGGCGGACAGCAAGCGGAAGCTGGACAACGATATTTCCCGTGCATCCAGTGTGGCACAGAAATACAACTGCCAGCTTACCCGGCTGGACTTCCAGCAGGAGCAGGGATTTGTGTCAGCGCTGCCTCTGGGCGTGAATCAAATCAAGATTCAGCGGGGGCTTACCACTTCCGCCCTTGCTATTATGATGCCCTTCACCACCCAGGAGATCTTCCAGGGCGGGGATGCCCTGTACTATGGGCTGAACGCCACTTCCGGCAATATGATCCTGGCAGACAGGAAGCAGAACAAGACCCCCAACGGCCTGATTCTGGGCACCCCCGGCAGCGGCAAGAGCTTTTCGGCAAAGCGTTCCATTCTGAATGTGTTCCTGATTACCCGCGATGATATCATCATCTGCGACCCGGAAGCCGAATATTTCCCGCTGGTTCACCGTCTGCACGGTCAGGTCATCAAGATTTCTCCAACCAGTAGGCACCATGTCAATCCTATGGATATCAACCTGAACTACTCCGAGGACGATAACCCGCTGGCCCTGAAATCGGACTTCATCCTGTCCTTCTGTGAGTTAGCAGCCGGTGGCCGCAACGGTTTGGAGCCGGTAGAAAAGACGCTGATTGACCGGGCGGTTCGCTCCGTATACCGCCCCTATATCGCTGACCCCAGGCCGGAGAATATGCCCATTCTGGAAGATTTGTACGATGAAATCAAGCGGCAGCCGGAGCCGGAAGCCCAGCGGGTTGCCGCCGCTCTGGAACTGTATGTCCACGGCTCCCTGAATGTGTTCAACCACCGCACCAATGTGGATATCAACAACCGGCTGGTATGCTTCGATATCAAGGAGCTGGGCAAGCAGCTCAAGAATTTGGGAATGTTGGTCATTCAGGATCAGGTGTGGAACCGGGTTTCCCAGAACCGGGATATCGGCAAATCCACCTGGTATTTCGTTGACGAATTCCATCTTCTGCTCCGGGGCGAGGTGGGTGCGTGGAGTGTGGAAATCTGGAAGCGGTTCCGTAAATGGGGCGGTATTCCCACGGGCATCACCCAGAATGTCAAGGATCTGCTGGCCTCTCCCGAAATTGAAAACATCTTTGAGAACAGCGATTTCATCTATCTGCTGAATCAGGCCAGCGGTGACCGGCGGATTCTCTGCGAGCGGCTAAATATTTCCAGCAAGCAGGCAGGACATATCAGCAACACCGCACCCGGCGAGGGCTTAATCGTCTTTGGTAATGTGATTCTGCCCTTCAAGGATGATTTCCCCAGGGATAACGAGCTGTACGATATTATGACCACCAAGCC
>JBJDYI010000067.1:0-11343 GCA_051867165.1 Faecousia sp.
TGGACTGGCCGCCGTGCTGGTCGTTCTGGTTGGACTGGATGGCGATGGCCGCCAGGGCAGCGTAGCTCTGGATGCTCTGGGGCTCTCTCAGATAGCCGTGACCGGTGGAGAATCCGCCGTGGAACAGCTTCAGAATATCAATCTGGCAGCAGGTGGTGGTCAGGGAATAGAAGTCGAAATCATGAATGTGGATATCGCCCTCCCGGTAGGCCTTGGCGTGCTCCGGCCGAAGCAGATAGATCTCGTTGTAGGCCTTGGCGCCGGCAGCGCCGATCTGCAGCATGGAACCCATGGCGGTGTTGCCGTCAATATTGGCATTGTCCCGCTTCATGTCGCTGATCCGGGCATCGATGTTGGTAATCTCATCGATGGTTTTCATCAGAGAGGTGTTGGCCTCTCTGGCCCGGGTCCGGTTGGCTCGGTAGAGGATGTAGGCCTTGGCGGCAGCGTTGAAGCCGTGATTCATCAGCTGGCGCTCAACCGCATCCTGAATGGCTTCAATGTCCGGGGCCTTCTGGGCGGAAAACTGGACTTCCAGGGTTCGCTGGACGTCGTTGGCCACCCGGGCGGCATCGGCAGCATTGCCGTCACCGGAGACTTCCAGAGCCCGCAGAATGGCGGCAGCAATTTTTGACTGGTCATATAACACGACACGGCCGTCGCGTTTGATAATACTCTGAATCATAGATGTTGTCCTGTCTTTCTCTTGAAATTGAGGCAGGGGAAGTCGGCTCCCAACGCAGAACACAATATGTTGTGTCATATTTCAAAAACCTCCACAATATATTGCCACAGCCGACAGCTATTGTCAAGATACAAAACGGTTACAGCGCCTCCCTGGTGGAGAAGGATCCTGCTTTTTTGAGCTTTTTCTGTGGCTATTGGGAGCATAGCATACATTGAGGGCGATAAATCGTACTTTTTGGGGAAGTGTGAAATTTTTGGAAATTCTGGTGGGTTAACATAGCTATCCCATTATGGTAAACGCAATTAATTTCTCCTGCCGGCACAGGAACACCCCGTTACCGAAGGAATCATTTGATAGAAGCAGGGCCGTACCGATCTGGTACTGCCCTGACATGGGTGTATGATTGCTTCAGACTTATCCTGGGGGCTTCCTGAACTTACCAGATGAAAGGGATCATCCGGTATGGAACCTTTTTCTGATAGTCTTTGTATCCGGGCAATTCTGCCTCCAGCAATTGTTCTTCGTTGCGGATCCGCTTTACCATCAGCGCCGGATAAAGGAGGAAGAGAAGAAAGGTGATCCAGCTGCCCAGCACCAGAGGCATGGACAGAAAGAGCACCGTGGTGACGGCATACATGGGATGGCGAACGATGCCATAGAGCCCGGTGTCCACCACAGTCTGGCCTTCCTGAATTTCCACAGACCGGGACAGCCACTCGTTTTCCCGCATGACTTCCGCATAGAGTCCATAGGAGGCCACCAGCAGCGTTGAGGCGGCGATGACCAGCCAGGTGGGCACCCGGGTCCAGCCAAAGCGGAAATCCAGCCCTGCCAGTACAAAGCCCCCCACAAACATCAAAAAGGACAGAACAATGACCTGCTTTTGTTCCGTCTGGGTTTCTTTGGTCCGCAGCCGCTTTTGCAGCAGTTCCGGGGCTTTCCAGAAGAGCAGCACGCCCAGAATCAACATGGGCAGAAACAGCAATCCGCAGAACAGCCAGCCGTTGGGATAGTTCCAGGTTCCGGCGGGGAGAAACAGCACCAGGCCCATCATCACGAGGCCCGCCAGGTATTTTGTCAGCGCTTGCAGCAACAGTTTCATGATGCACACCTCCATTTTAGACATTATACCACGGTCTGTCCTGAAAAGCTATAAAAATATGACTGCTTGACATTATAGAACAATTGTTCTATAATAAGAGAAACGACAGGAGGGATCATCATGCATGTTGTCACAGCAAAACATATTTTGTCAGCCCGGAACGGCATGAATCTGTACCGGGGCTGCCAGCATGGGTGTATTTACTGTGATTCCCGGAGCCACTGTTACCAGATGAACCACCCCTTTGAAGACATCGAGGTGAAGGGGAATGCGTTGGAACTGCTGGAAGCGGCGCTGAAAGGAAAGCGGAAGCCCTGTATGATCGGCACCGGCGCCATGTCAGATCCCTATATGCCCCTGGAGGGGGAATGGCAGTTGACCCGAAGGTCTTTGGAGCTGATCGAAAAATACGGATTTGGGGCCACGCTGTTGACCAAATCCGACCTGGTTCTCCGGGATTTGGACCTTCTGAAACGGATCAACGATCAAACCAAGGCCGTGGTGCAGATGACACTGACCACAGCCCAGGAAGATCTCTGCCGGATCCTGGAGCCGGGGGTCTGCACCACGGCCAGGCGGGTGGAAGTGCTGAAGGCATGTCAGAAGGCTGGGATTCCCACGGTGGTGTGGCTGTGTCCCCTGGTGCCCTTCCTCAATGACACAGAAGAAAATGTCCGTTTCATTGTGGAATTTTGTGCCGGGGCGGGGGTCAGGGGCATCATCCATTTCGGCATGGGCCTGACTTTGCGGGATGGAAACCGGGAATACTTTTATGCCCGGCTGGATGAGCACTTCCCGGGGCTGAAGCAGCGCTACATCCGCACTTATGGCAATGCCTATGTGCTGCCCAGCCCCCGGGAGAAGCAGCTGGAAACAGTGTTCCGGGAAGCCTGTGACAAATATGGCATCTGGCGCAGCAATGACCGGATCTTCCGGTATTTATCCGAATTGGAAGAAAAAGAAACACAAATCAGCTTTTTCGATTGACAGATGAAGAGAGGGATAGGGGTGAAACAAAAATATTATGCCGCCATTGATCTGAAATCCTTCTATGCCTCCGTGGAGTGTGTCCAGCGGGGCTTGGATCCGCTTACCACCAATCTGCTGGTGGCGGATGCCAGCCGGACGGAAAAAACCATCTGCCTGGCGGTGTCTCCCAGTTTGAAGGCCTACGGTATTTCCGGCCGGGCCCGTCTTTTTGAGGCGGTGCAGAAGGTGGGCGAGGTCAACGCCCTGCGGAAAATGAAAGCCCCGGGCAGGGAATTT
Source organism: Faecousia sp. (assembly GCA_051867165.1). Classification (GTDB taxonomy): domain Bacteria; phylum Bacillota; class Clostridia; order Oscillospirales; family Oscillospiraceae; genus Faecousia. The sequence goes on from JBJDYI010000067.1 coordinate 3,057, forward strand.
CGTGATAAAAGCTGGGATGCCGGGGAACTGGCCCGGGACCCATCCCTGGCAGTGGATTACATCACCGCGTCGCCCCGGATGGCGCTGTATATGGAGTTCAGCACGAAAATCTACGAAATTTATCTGAAATATGTGGCGCCGGAGGATATGCACGTCTATTCCATTGATGAAGTGTTCGTGGATATTACCCCCTATTTAAAGACCAGCGGGCTCAGTCCCCATGATTTTGTCCGGCGGATGGTTCAGGATGTGATGAACACCACAGGTATTACCGCGGCTGCCGGCATCGGCACCAACCTGTACCTGTGCAAGGTGGCCATGGACATTGTGGCCAAGCATGTGGATGCGGATGCCGATGGCGTTCGGATCGCCCAGCTGAATGAAGAAAGCTATCGGCAATTGCTGTGGGATCATAGACCCCTGACGGATTTTTGGCGGGTGGGGCCCGGCTATGTGCGCAAATTGGAAAAAAACGGCCTGTTCACCATGGGAGATATTGCCCGGTGTTCCCTGGGGCATCCCAATGATTTTTACAATGAGGATCTGCTCTATAAGCTCTTTGGGGTTCAGGCGGAGCTGCTCATTGACCATGCCTGGGGGGTGGAACCCTGCACCATAGAGGCGATCAAACGTTACAGGCCGGAAACCAACAGTCTGGGATCCGGCCAGGTGCTGAGCTGTGCATATACGGCGCAAAAGGCAAAGCTGGTGATGCGGGAAATGACGGATTTGCTGGTGCTGGATCTGGTGGACAAAGGGCTTGTGACAAATCAGCTGGCACTCACCGTGGGCTATGACATCGACAATCTGACAGACCCGGAGCGGCGAAAAGCCTATACTGGTCCCGTGGTGACGGACCGCTATGGGCGTAAGATTCCCAAGCACGCCCACGGCACGGCCAATCTGCCGGGACATACGGCCTCCACCCGGGACATCACGGATGCGGTGATGTCCCTGTTTGACCGGATTGTGGACCCGGCGCTGCTGGTGCGGCGGATGAACATCGTGGCTTGTCATGTCATCCGGGAGCAGGATGCGTCTCCGGCGGACCTGGTGGAACAGCTGGATCTGTTTGCCGCGGCAGAGGATTCGTCGGAGAAGGAGGCCCAGCGGCAGCGGGAAAAGCGCCGCCAGCAGGCAATCATTGCCATCAAAAAGAAATACGGAAAAAATGCCATTTTAAAGGGAATGAATCTGGAAGAAGGTGCCACGGCCCGGGACCGGAACCGGCAGATTGGCGGCCACAAGGCATAGGCGGAAGGGGATGGAAATGCCCAGGGCCCTGCGGCGGGAGGTGCTGTCATGAAATTGAAGAAAACCCACAAATATGATGATATCATCCACCTGCCCCGGCCGGTATCGGGAAAACGGGCCAGAATGTTGGAGATTAACCGGGCGGCACAGTTCGCACCGTTTGCGGCCCTGACGGGCTTTGAGGCGGCCATCCAGGAAACGGGCCGCCTCACAGACAGCCGCATGGAACTGGAGGAAGAGGAACTGCAGATGCTGCAGGCCCAGATGCAGGCGGTGCTGAACGTGCTCCACACCCGGCCCAGGGTACAGATCACCTGGTTTTGCCATGACCAGCGAAAGGCCGGGGGAAGCTACATCACCACCACCGGCCATGCAAAACGGATTGATCTGTATAATGGACAGCTTCTGCTCACGGATGGACAGACAATTCCTCTGGATGAGATATTTTCTATCGTATTGGATCAATCGCAAAAATGTTAGGACGGCAGTCTTTGACTGCCGTCCTTTCTTAATTAATACTTCTTCATGAGCCGGATATAGAATTCCACCGCATCGGCGATGCACTTGACCCGAATCCGCTCGTTGTTGCCATGGATGGTGGCCCGATCTTCCGAGGACATTTCCATGGGACAGAACCGGTAAACCTTGTCGGAAATCCGGCCCCAGTGCCGGGAATCGGAGCAGGCGACCATCAGGTAGGGGGTCACGATGGTGCCGGGCCAGGTTTCGGCCACAGTGGAGGCCATTTTTTCCCAGGCTTCGCAGTCTGTCCGGGACACCCGGCTGGGGTCGAAAGAATTCAAATCGGTGATTTCCACCGCAGGATCGTTCACTGTTTTCTCCAGATACGCCAGGGCGGAAGCAACGGAATCGGCAGGGTTCAGCCGCATGTTGGCCACCATTTTGGCCTCGGGGGGAATCACGTTCCGGGCGGAGCTGCCCTCCATCTGTGTAAAGGCGGAGGTGGTGCGCAGCAGCGCGTTCATTTCTCCGCCGCTTTTTTTGCCCAGCAGGTCCAGCACCCAGCCGAAGCACCACAGGTTGGCAAAAATCATCCGGTAAAGCACTGTGGAATGACGGCCCAGCGTGTCAAACATTTCTGCGGCAGGCTTGGTCAGATGCATGGGGAAGGGGTGATCCTCCACTTTTTTGCAGGCGGCAGCCAGTACGCCAACAGGGGTGTGGGGCTTGGGGGCGGAGGCATGGCCACCGGCAGAGGAAGTCCGGTACTGCACGTTCATCATGCCTTTTTCGGCAATGCCCACCACGGCGCAGGACTGTTTGACACCGGGGAACACATCTTCCACCACGGCGCCGCCCTCATCCACCACAATGGAAGGCTCCAGATTGTGATCCACGAAGTACTGGACAATGTTGGGCGCGCCCTTGCCGTTGACTTCCTCACCGCCGGAGAAGGCGAAGTAAATGTCATGCTCCGGCTGATACCCCTGCCCAATCAGATGGTTGGCGGCATACAGCACGCCGTTGAAGGTGGCTTTGGTATCCAGGGTGCCGCGGCCCCAGAGAACGCCGTCTTCGATGATGCCGTCGAAGGGGGGCTTATCCCAGTTTTCCTCGTTGACGGGCACCACATCGTAGTGGGCCATCATCACGGCAGGGTTGCCGGCTGTTTTGCCGGGCCAGCGGAAAAGCAAAGCCCGGTCCGGCAGTCGGTCAAAGGAACAGGCTTGAAAAACATTGGGATAGAGAACAGGCAGCAGACCGATGAGCTTTTCAAATTCCGCATCCTCTTCCAGTGCGGGATCATTATAGGAAACGGTCTTGCACCGGATCAGCTGGGCCAGGGCCTCCACAGCTCCCTCCCGGTCAAATTCCACCGTCTCTTCCGAAACGGGAGGCTGGGGTTTGGGGATGAATCGGGCGGTGCGGACAGCGATGACGGCCACAAAGGCTGCCAGAACGGCCAGAATCAGATAACCAATCATTTTAGAGAACTCCTTTCTTGTATAGACTCCGAGCGATACCCATGGTAAACAGCACGGATACGGGTACCATGATGCCAACGGTACCGACATTCAGGGTGGGCAGCATCTGGGCAAAGGCGGGCTCCAGCACAGGGAATTCCAGCACGGGGTGATTGACGTGAAATTCCATGGGACACCTCCCGACCTTTTGTTGTACCAATTATACCATGGGTGCTCCGGCAATACAAGAAAAAGGGGAGGTTTTGTAAAAATTGATTTTTTATGAAAATACCTTGCTATCTTTTCTGTTTTCTGGTAAACTAAAAAATAGCTTTTGACTTGAAAGAGGCGGTAGGAATGGCTAACATCGCATTTGATAATGAGAAATATCTGCAGACCCAGTCCGAACACATCCGGGAACGGATTGCCCAGTTTGGCGGCAAGCTGTATCTGGAATTCGGCGGCAAACTCTATGATGACAATCATGCATCCCGGGTCCTGCCTGGCTTCCAGCCGGACAGCAAGCTGCGGATGCTGCTGCAGCTGAAGGACCAGGTGGAAATGGTCATTGCCATCAATGCCGATGACATTGAAAAGAACAAGACCCGTGGAGACCTGGGCATTACCTATGACCGGGATGTGATCCGGCTGATCGACATTTTCCGGAGCTTTGGCCTGTATGTTTCCAGCGTGGTGCTGACGAGATTCCATGGCCAGTCTCTGGCCAAAGCCTTCCAGTCCCGGTTGGAGGGCATGGGGATCAAGGTGTATCACCATTATGACATTGCCGGTTATCCCAACGATACGGCCCACATTGTCAGCCCTGAAGGCTTCGGCAGAAATGATTATATTGAAACAACCCGTTCCCTGGTGGTGGTAACGGCTCCTGGTCCTGGCAGCGGAAAGCTGGCCACCTGTCTGAGCCAGCTGTACCATGAGCATGAGCGGGGCAACACGGCAGGCTATGCCAAGTTTGAGACCTTCCCCATCTGGAATCTGTCCATCAATCATCCCGTGAACCTGGCCTATGAGGCTGCCACTGCGGATTTGAACGATGTGAATATGATCGACCCCTTCCATCTGGATGCCTATGGTGTGACCACCGTCAACTATAACCGGGATGTGGAAGCCTATCCCGTTCTGGTGGCTATTTTCGAGAAAATTCTGGATGAGTGTCCTTATAAGTCTCCCACGGATATGGGTGTCAACATGGTGGGCTACTGTGTGGTGGATGATGAAGCCGCCTGCTATGCGTCCCGCCAGGAGATCATCCGCCGCTATTATGTGGCCATGTGTGACCTGAAGCAGGGCAAGGGCCGGGAGGAAACCGTGCGGAAGCTGGAGCTGCTGATGAAGAAGGCAGGGGTGGATGCATCCCAGAGAAAGGTTGTGGCCCCTGCACTGGCCCGGGCAGAGGAGACCGGTGATACGGCCACTGCCATGGAACTGCCGGACGGCACCATTGTCACCGGCCGTACCACGGATCTTTTGGGTGCCTCTTCCGCAGTGCTGCTGAACGCCCTGAAGAAGCTCGCCGGTATCCCGGATGAGCTGCACCTGATTTCCCCTGTGGTTCTGGATCCCATCCAGCATCTGAAGGTGGATCATCTGGGTAACCGGAATCCCCGGCTCCACACCGATGAGACCCTCATTGCCCTGTCCATCTGCGCGGCCACCAATCCCATGGCGGAGATGGCCATGCAGCAGTTGAGCAAGCTCCGGGGCTGCGATGTTCATTCCAGCGTGATTCTGTCAGCGGTGGACGAGCGGACCTTCAAGCGCCTGGGCTGCAATCTGACCTGCGAACCCCGGTACGCCGGCTAAGAGAGAATACAAGCCACCGCAGCATCTCTGTGGTGGCTTTCTTTCCATAACAATATCAGAAAGAAGAGGTTTCTTTATGTTCCAGAATGTAATCGTCCGGCGGCCTTGCCGCCGCCTGGTGGAGGGCATCACCTCCAATCCTCAGCTTGGCAAGCCTGATTATGAATTGGCGTTGCGGCAGCATGATACATACATCGAGGCGTTGAAGCAATGCGGCGTTCAGGTGACCGTTCTGGAAGCTGACGAGCGGTACCCAGATTCCTGTTTTGTGGAGGATCCTGCCGTCATTACCCGCAAATGCGCCATCATCACCAATCCCGGCGCCCCTTCCCGGAACGGCGAAAAGAACGAGATCATTGGTGCTGTCCGGAAATTTTTCACCGAAGATCAGATTGAATACATTCAGGCTCCCGGTACGCTGGAGGGTGGCGATGTGATGATGGTGGGGGACCACTTCTATGTTGGCCGTTCTGCCAGAACCAATGAAGAGGGCATCCGGCAGTTTATCGCTATTTTGGAAAAGCATGGCCTGACCGGCAGCGAAGTGACGCTGGAAGAGGTTCTGCACCTGAAAACCGGCGTCAACTATCTGGAAAACAATAACATGCTGGTGTCCGGCGAATTTGTGACAAAACCGGAGTTCGCGTCTTACAACCGGGTGGAAATTCCGGAGGAAGAAGCCTATGCCGCCAACTGCATCTGGGTCAACGGTACCGTCATCGTTCCCGTGGGCTTTCCTGCTGTGGAAAAGGCCGTCCGGGACCTGGGCTATCCGGTTGCGCTGGTGGACACTTCCGAGTTTCGCAAGCTGGACGGCGGCCTGTCCTGCCTGTCCCTGCGCTTCTAACCAATTGAATGTGAAAACCCGACCGGAAATCCGGTCGGGTTTTGTGGTTATATTAAGCCTTCTGCTCGCAGTAGATGCAGCGGTAGACCTTCTTGGCGGGGTCTGTCAGCTTAAACTCGTGGACGATTTCACGTTCCTCAGAAGTGATGCAGCGGGGATTCTTGCACTTGATGACCCCAACCACCTTCTGGGGCAGCTCCAGCGTCCGGCGCTCCACTACCTTACCGTCATGGATGATGTTGACGGTGACACCGGGATCCAGGTAACCCAGGATATCGGTGTCAATGTCCAGATGGGTGCTGACCTTGATGATGTCCTTTTTGCCCATCTTGGGGCTGTCGGCGTTCTTAATCAGAGCCACGGTGCAGTCCAGTTCCCCCAGCTTCAGCACGTTGTAGATGTTCATGCCGTTGCCGGCGGTGATGTGGTCCAGGACGATGCCGTTTTCAATGTGTCCGATGTTCATACAGTCACCTCCAGCATTTTCAGAATCAGGGCCATACGGACGTACATGCCGTTCTTGGCCTGTGCGAAGTAGCAGGCCCGGGGATCGTCATCCACAGCCACGCTGATTTCGTTGACACGGGGCAGGGGATGCATGATGACCAGGTCTTCCTTGGCAGGCACCAGCTTGTCCGGGGTCAGAATGTAGGTATCCTTCAGACGGATGTAGTCAGCCTCGTTGAAGAAGCGCTCTTTCTGAACGCGGGTCATGTAGAGAATGTCCAGCTTGGGCATGGCCTCTTCCATGGTAGACACCTCTTCGTAGGGGATGCCCCGGCTTTCCAGCTCATCCTCAATGATGTACCGGGGGAACTTCAGTTCCTCGGGGGCAATGAAGATGAACTTGATGCCGGTGTACCGTGCCATTGCGCCCACCAGGGAGTGGACGGTGCGGCCGAACTTCAGGTCGCCGCAGAGGCCGATGGTCAGGTCATGGAATCGTTTCTTGGTGCGCCAGATGGTCAGCAGGTCTGTCAGTGTTTGGGTGGGGTGGTTATGGGAGCCGTCACCGGCGTTGATGATGGGAACACCGGCCCGGCGGGCAGCCACCACGGGGGCGCCTTCCTTGGGATGGCGCATGGCGATGATGTCGGCATAGCAACCCACGGTCTGGACGGTGTCAGACAGGCTCTCGCCCTTGGCGGAGGAAGAGGAACCGGCTTCACTGAAGCCAACCACAGAACCGCCCAGGCGGTGCATGGCGGACTCAAAGCTGAGGCGGGTCCGGGTAGAGGGCTCAAAGAACAAAGTGGCCAGCAGCTTGTGGCGGCAGGCGTCCTGGTACTTGGCGGGATTTGCGATAATGTCTTCTGCCACGGCAATCAGCTCGTCAATTTCCTCGACGGTCAGATCCGTGATATTCATCAGATTCTTCATTACTTTGCTCCATTCACGGCCAGGTAGTTCTTGATCCGGGTCACATTCTCTTCGTTGGCAGGGTCAGCTTCCAGATACTCGATGATGTCGTAGACGTCCACAATGGAGTAGACAGGGAAGCCGAATTGCTCCTCAATCTCCTGCATGGCGCCCTTCTCGCCCTGGCCCTTTTCCTTCCTGTCCACCATGATGAAGGTGGCGGCAACCTTGACATCCTTCAGGCTGCTCAGAATGGACATACTCTCGCGAATGGCGGTGCCGGCGGTGATGACGTCCTCAATAATGACCACTTCCTCACCGGCCTGGGGAACATAGCCCACGAACATGCCGCCTTCACCGTGGTCCTTGACCTCTTTGCGGTTGAAGAAGAAGGGAACATTCAGGCCGTTCTTGGACAGAGCAACGGCAGCGGAGATGGACAGGGAAATGCCCTTGTATGCGGGGCCGTAGAGGACGGCCTGCTTCTTGCCCAGCTTGTCGAAATATGCCTTGGCGTAGAATTCACCCATCTTGGTGATCTGGTCGCCGGTCTTAATCATACCGGCATTGATGAAGTAGGGGATCTTGCGGCCGGACTTGGCGGTGAAGTCACCGAACTTCAGAACGCCGGCACTCTGCAGGAACTCAATAAACTCTCTCTTGTAAGCTTCCATGACAAATCTCCTTAATTAATAATCTATGATTACAAATGCAGTAACGAATCGAGCGGTACCCAGGGGGAGTCACGATTATTTCCCAGCCTGGTCACGCATTGGCCGTCGGCCCTTGCCGATTAGTCGCAGAACTCGGCCACGCAGCGCTCATAGGCAGCCACGGGATCGGCTGCGGCAGTGATGGGACGGCCAACAACAATGTAGTCGGAGCCGATGGCCTTGGCGGCAGCGGGAGTCATCACACGCTTCTGGTCACCCACGTCGCCGTCAGCAAAGCGGACACCGGGGGTAATGGTCAGGAAATTCTGGCCGCAGCGATCGTGGACCTTGCTGGCTTCCAGGGGAGAGCAGACAACGCCGTCGAGACCTGCGTTCTTGGCGGTCTCGGCATAGTGCATGACCAC
>JBJDYI010000068.1:0-45292 GCA_051867165.1 Faecousia sp.
TTCAAAGAATATTCCGCGTTTTGGGGGTGTTTGTCAACAGCGCCGTTTCGCGACACCCTTTCCTGGAACCTGAAAGAATTGCCAGGCCGCCCACGCATAGCAGTCCCAGACCAGTTCCAGAAAAGCGTCCGACTGGATCATTTTGCAATACTCGTCCGAGTGCAGCAGCTGATGGATATTCCGTGGAAGTTCCAGATACGCCGGACGCTTCTCAACAAGTTCCTGCGGCAGCGCATAAAACAGCGTTATCCAGGATAGGTTGCTATCCTGCGGAATCTCCATGATGCCATCCGCCAGCACCACATAAAAGCTATAAGGGCTGCATTTTTCCATATTCATCACCTCGTTCATCATACTCCCCCATAATATATGGGCACCAGAATTGCGCTTTTTTCCAATCGCTATAAAAATTGTTGAAAAATTTTTCTGGGTGCAGATTTGTTGCACTTCGCATCTATTGTAACCGAAAAGTCGGGATATGTCCATTCTTTCTAATGCAGGCAAAAAAATAAGCGATACCCGGTCAAAACAACCAGGTATCGCCTATTTTCGTGTTACCAACCCTGCAAGACAGATGCCGTAATAAATAATTCATAGAATTACTGTGTTACGGACACCCGCCTTTGGACAGCGCTTTTCATTATATTCTATAAAGGTTTCTGCCGTTTTCCATGGTGACGGCATGGATCTGCTCCACCGTCAGGCCCCGCAGCTCAGCCAGTTTTTCTGCCATGCGGTACAGCTTGCCCGGGTCATTCCGCTTGCCCCGGAAGGGTTCCGGAGACATATACGGGCAGTCGGTTTCCAGCACCAGACGATCCAGGGGAATGTTGGATGCCACCTCAATGGCCTTCCGGGCATTTTTAAAGGTCAGCACACCGGTAAAGCCAATGTACCAACCCCGCTTGACGAGCCACTTTGCCATCTCCAGAGAACCGGAATAGCAGTGGAACACGCCGGCGACCTCAGGAAATTCCTCCACAATTTTCATACCGTCCTCGTGGGCCTCCCGTTCATGGACGATGACAGGAAGATTCAGCTCCCGGGCCAGTTCCATCTGCATCCGGAAGGCCTTCTGCTGGATGTGGCGGGGAATGTCCTCGTAATGGTAATCCAGTCCAATCTCACCGATGGCCTTGATTTTGGGATTCCGGCGGCAGATTTCCCGGTATTCCGCAAGAACCGCATTGTTCACTTCGTCTGCCGCATCGGGATGAGAACCCACGGCGCCGTAAAGATAATCACAGCGCTGTGTCAGCTTGTCCACGTTCCGGGAAGAGACCAGGCTGCAGCCGGGATTCAGCACCAGGCCCAAACCCTGAGCGGGCAGCGTGGCCAGCAGTTCCTCCCGATCATCATCAAATGCCCGGTCATCCAAATGGGCATGGGTATCAAATAACATATTTTTCCATCCTTGTGTTTATTCTTCTGTCAAAATGGCCACCAGACAGCCATCGATTTCTGCGACCCGTGGGTCATCCAGGGAAAAGTTGGTGTGGTTGGGGTAGATTCGCAGTCCTTCCCCGGTCAGTTTTGCCTCGGCCTCCTTCAAAACCCAGAAGGTCAGGAAGGCCCGGGCCTTGTCCGGGGCAGCTTCATATTGCTGCCGTTCCCCCGGGGACAAAATCTTATCCGCCAGCTTCCATCGGATGGGACGGTCCAGTTCCTCCGCATCGATGCCAATGTTCTCCCGGGACAGGGCACAAAAAGCATGGTGCGGGGTGTGGGTAATGGAAAAGTGCAGAGGACTCTGCGCAAAATGGGGTTTTCCCTTTTCGTCCACCCGGATCTGTGGCAGCGCGTCTCCCGTCTCCTCCCGGTAAAGCCGGGCCAGCAGCTGCCGTCCCGCCTCGTGGCCGGACAGTCCCTCCAGACGGCAGTGGGCCAGTCTCATAGGGCGTCAATGATGTTGGGATCGTCTCCTTCCGGCAGATACCGGCGGTGGCGAACCCGGTCCAGCAGCATGATGACACCGATCACCAGAATCGCTGCACCGCAGGCGAAAAACACCAGCCGGGAAGCGGTCATGGGCAGCAGAATCAGCACCGCGCCAATGAGGGCGGCAATGGCATCAAAGAGAATGTTCCGGCCCTGCTTATGGGCATAGATCAGATCGGGGATGCTGTTGAGCAGAATCAGCACGCCCAAAAACCGGCCGATCCAAGCCGCCAGAATCAGGGGATGGGTCACGATCCAGCCGCCGGTGACGGCCAGCAGAACTGCGGCGATGCCCTTGCCGATTTTGCCCGACTGGCTGACGATGGCGGCAATCCCGGTGCCGATGGCACACAGCGTCAATCCGTAGCCAATGATTTTGGCAATCATGGCAGAAGCCACATCCGGGTTCACCACCAGAATCAGACCCAGCAGGATCAGAAGAACGGGAACCAGCAGCAGCTGCAGCATGGATAAAATATCTTGTTTTTTCATGAGAATCACCTCTTTACGGATAGTATAGCCTGTTTTGTGTCATGTGTCAACGAATAGAAAACAGGGCGTCTCAACGAAACGCCCTGTCATTGTATATATTAGTATGCGATCTTCTCGGCGATATAGGCCTTCAGCTCGGAAATCGGGATACGGACCTGTTCCATGGTGTCACGGTCACGGACGGTGACGCAGTTGTCAGCGGGCGTATTCTCGTCGCCCACGGTCTGGAAGTCCACGGTGATGCACAGGGGGGTGCCGATCTCGTCCTCCCGGCGATAACGCTTGCCGATGGAGCCGGCATCGTCGAAGTCCACCATGAAGTCCTTGCTCAGTTCCTGGAAAATCTCCTCTGCCTTGGGGGACAGCTTCTTGCTCAGGGGCAGAACAGCTGCCTTGAAGGGAGCCAGCGCGGGATGGAAGCGCATAACGGTGCGGATATCCTCCTTGCCATTCTTGTCGGTGCCCACCACTTCCTCGTCATAGGCTTCGCACAGGAAGGCCAGGGTCACACGGTCGCAGCCCAGGGAGGGTTCCACAACGTAGGGGATATAATGCTCGTTCTTCTCCTGATCAAAGTAGGTCTGATCCTTACCGGAGTGGGTCTGGTGCGCGGTCAGGTCGAAGTTGGTACGGGAAGCCACGCCCCACAGTTCGCCCCAGCCGAAGGGGAAGACAAACTCAAAATCAGTGGTGGCGTTGGAGTAGTGAGACAGCTCTTCGGGTTCGTGGTCACGCAGACGCAGGTTCTCGTCCTTCATGCCCAGGCCCAGCAGCCACTTGTGGCAGAAATCCTTCCAGTACTTGAACCATTCCAGTTCGGTGCCGGGCTGGCAGAAGAACTCCAGCTCCATCTGCTCGAACTCACGGGTACGGAAGGTGAAGTTGCCGGGGCTGATCTCGTTACGGAAGCTCTTGCCGATCTGGCAGATGCCGAAGGGCAGCTTCCGGCGGGTGCTGCGCTGCACATTCTGGAAGTTGACGAAAATGCCCTGGGCGGTCTCGGGACGCAGGTAAACCACGTTCTTGGCATCCTCGGTAACGCCCTGGAAGGTCTTGAACATCAGGTTGAACTTGCGGATATCGGTCCAATTGAACTTGCCGCAGGTGGGGCAGGCAATCTGGTGCTCCTGAATGAAGGCGACCATGTCGTCCTGGCTCATGGCGTCCACGCTGTGGCCCAGATCAAAGTTGTTTTCCTTGCACCAGTCCTCAATGACCTTGTCAGCGCGGAAGCGCTCCTTACATTCCTTGCAGTCCATCAGGGGGTCAGAGAAACCGCCGACGTGACCGGAAGCAACCCAGGTCTGGGGGTTCATCAGGATGGCAGCATCCATACCCACGTTGTAGGGGTTCTCCTGGACGAACTTCTTCCACCAGGCCTTCTTCACGTTGTTCTTCAGTTCAACGCCCAGAGGACCGTAGTCCCAGGTGTTTGCCAGACCACCGTAGATCTCGGATCCGGCGAAGATGAAGCCGCGGTTCTTACACAGGTTCGCAATTTGGTCCATGGTCTTGTCGATGTTTTTCATTTTATTTCCTCCAATTCCTCATTGGTAATTGACGTGGATACCGAACATCATTCGATATTGGATTATCATTATAACACAGACACAATAGAAATCAAGTCTTTTATCAAAAATGCTGATCTTTTTTGCCTTTTTGGCCAATTATTCCCGGAAATCCTCACCCAAATCAGCAATCATGCACTCATAAATCCGCTCGGAAACCTCCACGGTGGAAAGACCCTTGATTTCCTCCGGTGGAATGACCTCCACCAAATGGAGCTGCACATCGGTTCTTTTCAGTTTCGCCAGATTTTTGAAAATGGAGCGGGTATTCTGAATGGTGCACACCACGATGGGCACCTCTGTTTTCTGGGCAATCTTAAAGACGCCGCTGCGGAAGTGGTGGAGTTTTCCATCCTTGCTGGTGTAGCCCTCGGGGAACACCGCGATGGAGGCTTTGTCCTCTTTGATAATCTGAATACACTTCAGGATGGTTTTCAGGGCAGAGCGGTCATTGTTCCGGTCAATGGGCTGGCACAGAATCTTGTGCATGATTTTGCCCACGATGAACATGGACTGGTTTTCCTGCTTGGTGATAAAGGCCAGCTGGCTTTTTTTGAAGCAGTGCAGCAGGATGCCCGGATCCGCCAGGAACAGGTGATTGCACACCAGCAGGAACCGGCCTGAGGTGGGTGTTTTTTCCAGCCCTTTGGTATGGAGCCGGACTCCCACCAGCTGCATCAGGGCCTCCACATAGGGGTACACCATGGCGCGGTAGAAGGGGCTGTCCTCCTCCTGGGGCTTGCCGAGATCCACCGGCAGGCAGCAGATCCACAGAAACGCAGCTGCCAGGAGAAGCAGCAGCAGATAAAATCCGGCAAAGTACACCGGAAGCAGCCACAGGGAAGCATTTCCCAGGGCAAAGACAACAGCGGACAAAATCAGGGATAATCCGCCAATCCATCTTAACAGCACGTTTTTTCCTCCAAAGTCATCGAGATACCAGTATTATACTCGCAATTCCCGAAACAAACAAGTCTAAAATGTCTGCAAAGAGTTTTTTTCCAAAAGGGTGGAAATTGGGCACGCATGCTGTTATAATATATAGTTGCGAAAGAAGAACATTGGAAAGGAACTCATTATTATGGGACTCAGCGCATCCGCACCCTGGCTTGCCTACTATGGCAACACCCCCGCATCCCTTGATTATCCCCATCTGACCATGTATCAGATGCTCTCCTGCACCGCCAAAAAATACCCCGATGCCACCGCCTATGTCTTTATGGGCAAGGAGACGACCTATTCCGCCTTGATGAAGCGGATTGAAGCCGCCGCCAAGGGCCTGATTCAGCTCGGCATCCGCAAGGGCGACAAGGTCACCATCTGCATGGCCAACACCCCCCAGGCTCTGGACTGCTTTTATGCCCTGAACCGGATTGGGGCCATTCCCAACATGATCCACCCCTTGTCCGCCAGCAAGGAAATTGCCTTCTATCTGAACTTCTCCAGATCCAAGGCCATTCTGACCCTGGACCAATTTTATTACAAGGTCGAAGAAATCCTTCCTGAGCTGGAGAATTCCACGGAAATTCTCATTGCCAGGGTGGTGGACGAGCTGCCCTTCCCCCTGAGCACCCTGTATCCCATGACCAAGGGCGCCCGGGCGGTGAAAAAGCTGCCGAAAAAGGGTTATACCCTGTGGTACGACATGGTAAAGGCCGGCAAGGACGCCGTGCTGCCCCCTGACGATGGCAAGTTTGATGAATGCGGCGCCATCCTCTATTCCGGCGGCACCACCGGCACCACCAAAGGCATTATGCTCAGCAATCTGAATTTCAATGCCCTGGGCCTTCAGACCATCGCCGCTTCCGGCTATGATTCTGTGGCCGGCATGAAAATGCTGTCCGTCATGCCGGTGTTCCACGGCTTCGGCCTCGGCATCGGCATTCATACCGCCCTCATCGGCGGCGCCACCTGTATCCTCATTCCCCAGTTCAATGTCAAGGTGTATGCCGATACCCTCATCAAGCAGAAGCCCAATCTGATCCCCGGCGTGCCCACCCTGTTTGAGGCCCTGCTGCGGGCAGACAACCTGGAGGGCAAGGATCTGAGCCTCCTGAAGGGCATTTTCTCCGGCGGCGACAGCCTGAGCCCGGAGCTGAAAAAGAAAGTGGATATCTTCCTGAAGGCCCACGGCTGCTCCGAGCAGATCCGGGAGGGCTACGGCACTACGGAATGTGTCACCGCCTCCTGCCTGACTCCCAAGGATTATGCCCGCAGCGGCTCCATCGGCGTGCCCTTCCCGGATACCTATTATAAGATCGTCACGCCCGGCACCACGGAAGAGGTTCCTGCCAATACCGAGGGCGAGATCTGCGTTTCCGGTCCCACCGTCATGATGGGCTATATGGACAACCCCAAGGAAACCGCCAACACCCTGCGCCGCCATTACGACGGCCGGATCTGGCTCCACACCGGTGACCTGGGCCACATGGACCAGGATGGTTTCGTCTATTTCCGCCAGCGCATCAAGCGGATGATTGTCACCTCCGGTTACAATGTCTACCCCTCCCAGTTGGAAAATATCATCGACGGTCATGAAAAGGTGCTGCTTTCCTGTGTCATCGGCATTAAGGATGACTACCGGGGTCAGAAGGTCAAGGCCTATGTGGTGCCCATGCCCGGCGTCGAGCCCACGGAAGCGCTGAAGGCCGAACTGCTGGACTATTGCAGAGGCCACATCGCCAAGTACGCCATGCCCCGGGAAATTGAATTCCGCACCGAGCTGCCCAAGACACTGGTGGGCAAGGTTGCCTACCGGGTGCTGGAAGAGGAAGCCAACGCCGCTCTGGCAAAATAGCAGGGAGCTTCCCTTTGCAGGGAATCCCCCACAGCCGGTTGAAACACCCATTTTCTGTACTTACCTATCTTCCCCGGAGGGATTTCTATGAATTTGAACACGAAAAAACTGCCCCTGCTGGCAGCATTGTTGGGTCTCATCGCGCTGATCCTGCGAGCCGGGCTGTTCCTGCTGGGCCATGATGAAAAGGGTCTGCTGCTGCCCTGGCATTCGCTGAATCTTCTGTGCTGGGCGGTGACGGCAGGAACTGTGCTGATCTGCGTCCTTGGGGTCCGGAAGCTGAATGGCTCCTGCCGTTACAGCGACAACTTCTCCGCTTCTCTCCCTGCCGCCATCGGCGCCTTTGCCCTGGCAGGGGGCATCGCGGTGCGTGTCATTGGCGGATGGAGCGCCTGGACTCTGCTGGAGCTGATCCGGGATGTCTGCGGCCTGCTGGCGGTGCCTGCCCTGGTCTGGGTGGGCCTTCAACGCCGGCAGGGCAAGCGGCCCTTCTTTGGATTTCACGCCATGGCGTGTGTTTACCTGACAGTGTATGCCGTCAGCCATTACCAGACCTGGTGCAGCCGCCCCCAGCTGCAGGAATATCTGTTCTCCATGGCAGGAATTCTGCTGCTGGTGTTGTTTGCTTATCAGCAGACTGCCTTTGACGTGGGCCTGGGTAAGCGGCGTATGCAGCTGCTGACCGGATTGCTGGCAGGCTTTTTCTGCCTTGCGGCAGTGGCCGGACTGGAGGACATTCCGCTGTATCTGGGCGGCGCAGTCTGGGCGTTGACGAATCTTTGCAGCCTGACCCCGGTGACGGATGCCCCATCCGAATCTGCCCCGGAAGCAGGGCAGGAAAACAGCCATGCATCTGCCTGATTCCGTTCTTTTCTGCCTGAATGCCCTGGAACAGGCCGGATTTGCCGCCTACGTGGTGGGGGGCTGTGTCCGGGACCATTGCCTGGGTCTAAAGCCCCATGACTATGATCTGTGCACCGCCGCCCGGCCGGAGGAAACCGAAGCCGTGTTCGCCGGCTGCAAGCTGGTGCTGGCAGGCAAAAAGCACGGCACCGTGGGCGTGGTGCTGGATGGATGCGTGGTGGAAATCACCACCTTCCGCATCGAAGGACAGTATCTGGACAACCGGCATCCGGAATGGGTGGCCTTTGTGCCGGAGATTGGGCAGGATCTGGCCCGGCGGGATTTCACCATCAATGCCATGGCCTGGTCTCCCAGCCGGGGCTTTTCCGATCCCTTCGACGGCCGGGCCGATCTGCAAAAGGGCGTTCTGCGGGCCGTTGGAGATCCGGTGCAGCGGTTCCAGGAGGACTCCCTGCGGATTCTGCGGGGCGTCCGGTTCGCCGTCCGCTTTGGTCTGACCGTGGCGCCGGAAACGGAAGCGGCCATGATTTCTCAGGCTCATTTGCTGGACAACCTGGCCCGGGAACGGGTATTTGAAGAATTATGTAAACTTCTCCCACGGATAAAGGCCCCGGATCTTTCGCGGTTTGCCCCGGTGCTTTGCCGGGCCATCCCGGAGCTTAAACCTCTGGTGGGCTACGATCAGAAAAACCGCCACCATGTCCATGACCTTTTCACCCACACCGCGCTGGTGGTGGAACACTGTCCCGGGACGCTTCCTCTGCGGTGGGCGGCGCTGCTCCATGACATTGGAAAGCCGGACTGCCGCACTCTGGATGAATCCGGCCAGGCCCACTATTACGGCCATGCCGCCCGCAGCGCGGAAATGGCCGACGTCATTCTGCGCCGCCTGAAGGCGCCCACCGCCCTGCGGGAGCAGGTGGTGACCCTGATTGCAAAGCACATGACCCTGCCGGAGCCGGAGAAAAAATACCTGCTCCGCCATCTGGGCAAATTGGGCTGGGACACCATGGAATCCCTGCTGCTGCTCCAGCGGGCGGACACCGCCGCCACCGGCACGGAACACTCCGGCGAATTTTCCCGGTTTGACCAGGTGGATGCCATTCTGGCGCAGATCCGGGGGGAACAGGCCTGCCTGTCCCTCAAAGACCTGGCCATCAACGGCCACCATCTCATGGCCCTGGGCTACCGGGGAAAGGCCATTGGCGCCGCGTTGAACCAGCTCCTCAATCTGGTGCTGGAAGAAAAGTGCCCCAACACCCTGGAGGCCCTCACCGCCGCTCTGGAAACCATCCCCCGGGAGGACGCGCCCTGATGACTGCCATGCCGCGGCAGGTCCGGCGCAAAAAGCAAAAAACAAAGGATTGACCACAACATGAAAAAACTTCTGATTTCCCTGGCCACCGCAGTGCTCTGCGTCCTGTTGGCCCTGCTGTTCCCGGAAACCGCCCCGGAGACACCCGACGTACAGCTGCCCATCTCCGGCAACGGCATGACCGTCCATTTCATCGATGTGGGCCAGGCAGACTGCGCCCTGGTGGAATGTGACGGGGAATACCTCCTCATCGACGGCGGCAACGTGGCGGACAGCCAGATGGTGGTCTCCTATTTAAACCAGATGCGGGTGGATCGGCTCAGCGTGGTTTGCTCTCATGCCCACGAGGATCATGTGGGCGGCCTGCCGGCTGTTCTCTCCGTCTTTGATGCCGAAGCCGTCTATGCCCCTGTGACAGACTACACCTCCAAGGTTTTTGCAAACTTCGTGGAAAAAACCCAAGACCAGGGCCTGTCTGTGACGGTTCCTGCCCCCGGCGATCAGTTTACCGTGGGTTCTGCCACTGTCACCGTCCTGGGACCTGTGAAGGACTATGAAGAAACCAACGACACCTCCATCGTTCTGAAGCTGAGCTATGGGCAAAGCGATTTCCTCTTCACCGGCGACATGGAAGTGGCCGCGGAAAATGATATGCTGGATTACTGGGGGGAGGACTTTGACTGGGACATGGAAGTGCTGAAGGTGGGCCATCATGGCTCCGATACCTCCTCCGGCTACCGGTTTGTCTATGAAGTGAATCCTGCCTACGGCGTGATCTCTGTGGGCCAGGGCAATTCCTACAACCATCCCTGCGAAGTGACCCTGTCCCGGCTGAAGGATGCCGGGGTGACGGTGTTCCGCACGGACTACCTGGGCCACGTCATTGCCCAGACCGACGGCAGCGAGATCACCTTTACCTGGGAAAACCAGAACGCCGCTCCGGAGGATGTGGAGCCTGCCGACCCTGCCATGACCAGGGTCTACGGCAACAGAAAGTCCAAAAAATTCCACACCTGGGATTGCCGGAACCTGCCGGCAGAAAGCAACCGGGTGACCTTTGACAGCTATGACGAAGCGGTATCCCAGGGCTACACCCCCTGCGGCAACTGTATCGGATAAAATCGACCTGAACATTTGTGGGGATGCCCTCACAAGCCCGACTAGAAATGACAAGGAGGAACTCTATGTCCCGCAAACCCCACAACACCGGACTGAAAGTGATTCTGGTGCTGCTGATGCTGGTGTTCATCGCCGCATCTGCGCTTCTCATCAAGCTTTCTCTGGACATTCCCGGCCGCACGCCGGTCTCCCGGCCTGCCGAAAGCACCGTGACGCTGCCAACCCCCGATGCGCCTTCCGTCCCTGCGGAAACGGAAGCCCCCACGGAAACCACCATGCCGGAGCCGGAAACCGTGGTGTCCACCGCCACCATCAGCGTCCAGGGAGACCTGCTGATGCACAAGCCCATTTTTGAGACAAACTCGGTGGTGTATCAGAAAGACGGCACCTATGATTTTTCTTCCGTGTTCAAATATATGGCGGAAGTCACCCGGGACTATGACTATGCCCTGGCCAATCTGGAGACCACCTTCGGCGGCGACAATTTCCTCTACCAGGGCAACCCTGCCTTCAACTGTCCCGATGCGTTCCTGCCCGCCATTGTGGAAGCAGGCTACGACGGACTCCTCACCGCCAACAACCACTGCTATGACACCCTGATGACCGGCATCACCCGGACATTGGAAAACGTTCGTGCCGCCGGTCTCGACACCTTCGGAACCCGGCTGACGGAAGAGGAGAACCGCTATCGGGTGGTGGAGGTCAATGGCATCAGGATCGGTATGGTGTGCTACACCTATACCAGCGGCATGTCCGGCGACGGCCGCCCCCGGCTCAACGGCAACTCCCCTGTGGAGCAGCCCAATCTGGTGAACTGGTTTGAGATCAAAAAGCCTCAGAAAATGTATGACGAGATGGAGGAAATTCTTGCCGCCATGGAAGCGGAAGGCGCCGAAGTCACCATGCTCTTCCTCCACTGGGGCAACGAATATGAGCTGACAGAAAACAGTTTTCAGAGGCAGCAGGCCCAGGCCCTGTGCGATCTGGGTGTGGACGTCATTGTGGGCGGCCATCCCCATGTGGTGCAGCCGGTGGATCTGCTGACCAGCACGGTGGATCCGGAGCACAAGACCATCTGTATCTATTCCATGGGCAACGCCGTGTCCAACCAGCGCTCCGGCAACATCCCCGCCTGCCCCACGCCCCACACCGAGGACGGTATTCTCTTTGAAATCACCTTTGAAAAATATTCCGACGGCAAGGTCTATGTCCAGTCTGCCGACATCCTGCCCACCTGGGTAAATATGCACAACCAAAACGGCGGCCGGGAATATAACATTCTGCCTCTGGCGGCGGACACCAAGGACCAGTGGAAGGACCTGTTTGATTTGACCGGCGACACCCTGGCGGCAGCCCAGCGGTCCTTCGACCGGACCATGAAAATCGTGGGAGAAGGGCTGACCCGGATTCAGACGTTCCTGTCTCAGGAAAAAGAGAACCGGGACGCCTACTATCTGGATCTGGTGACCAATCCCGGCAAATATGCCGCTCTTCCGGAATCCACACCGGAGGAGGCTGCCTGATGGCCCGGTTTCACATTGAAATTGCGGGCCGGGTGGCAGAAGTCACCTCTTTGTTTGAAAGCACCCGGGATTACTGCCGGCGCTATCTGACGGACAAGGCCCCGGATTTTTCCGTGGCCGTCGCGCCGGAGGACCTGGTGTTTGAGCAGCAGGAAGCCGATGAAGAAGCCAGGGTGGAAGGCCTCCGGTTCCGGACCTTTTCGGATCCTTATCTGGAGCGGGCCGCCATCCAGCGAAAAATCGCGGAAGCGCTGTTTTGTCATGGGGTGCTGGTGTTCCACGGCAGCACCGTGGCTGTGGACGGGGAGGGCTTCCTCTTCACCGCCAAAACCGGCACCGGAAAATCCACCCACACCAGATTCTGGCGGGAAACCTTTGGAAGCCGGGCGGTGATGGTCAATGACGACAAACCCTTCCTGCGAATCACGGAAACGGGGGTCCTCGCCTGCGGTTCCCCCTGGAGCGGCAAGCATGGCCTGGACACCAATGTGACGGTCCCCCTGAAGGGAATCTGTATTCTGGAGCGGGGAACGGAAAACCGGATCTCCCCGGCCGATCCCGAAAAGGCTCTGACCATGCTGCTGCATCAAAGCAGCCGCCCCCTGAATCCGGCGCTGGTGCCCCATTACCTGGGCCTGGTGGATCACCTTTCCCACCATGTGCCCCTGTGGCACATGACCTGCAATCTGGATCCCCAGGCGGCGGTTGTGGCCTGGGAGGCCATGGCGGGAAAACAATTCCGGTAAGCAGAAAAATTCTCCTTTTCCCATCCCGGGGCAAAAACAACGTCTGCCGCAAAACGACCCTTTTGCGGAAATCAGTCTCTTCATAAGTGAGAAACAGCGGGAGGAACCACAACGCATCGTGGTTCCTCCCGCTAAAATATTTTGGGTTCCTTCTCCGGCATCTGCCTGGCTGCAGATCCGGCGCTTTTATTTTTCCTTCTTGGTCAGCCAGTTGAAGCGGCCGTAGCGTTTGGTCAGTTCCAGCAGCTCTTTCTGGGCTTCTCTGGTCAGCAGAGCACCATCCAGTCTCCAGCGCCAGTTGGTCTTGACCGTGGAAGGCACGTTCATCCGGGCGGAATTGTCCAGACCCAGCACGTCCTGAATGGGCAGGATACAGGTGTTGGCGGTGGAGGCCATGGCCAGGCGGTTGACGGCGCGGTAAAATTCCTCGTCGGGGGTGTGATAGTCGTCCATGTATTCCCGCACCAGCTGCTTGTCCTTCTTCTTCAGGCCCTTAAACCAGCCGGCAACGGTCTCATTGTCATGGGTGCCGGTGTACACCACGCAGTTGCGGTCATAGTTATGGGGCAGATAGTCGTTGGTTTTGCCCAGATCCCCGGCATCAAAAGCGAACTGAATGACCTTCATATTGGGGAAGCCGCTGTCCTTCACCAGCTGACGGACCGTTTCGGTCATCAGGCCCAGGTCTTCGGCAATCAGCTGCTTGTCTCCCAGACTTGCCTTCAGGGCATGGAACAGGCTCATGCCGGGACCCGGCTCCCAATGGCCGTCCTTGGCCGTGGCGGCGCCGTAGGGAATGGAGAAATACTCGTCCATGCCCCGGAAATGGTCGATGCGAACCACGTCATACAGCCGGAAGCTCTGGTACAGCCGGGAGATCCACCACTGGAAGCCGGTCTGCCGGTGATAATCCCAGCGGTACAGCGGATTGCCCCAGACCTGACCGTCAGCGGCAAAGGCATCGGGAGGACAGCCGGCAATGGCAGTGGGGGTGTTGTTCTCATCCAGCTGGAACAGCTCGGGGTGGGCCCAGACATCGGAGGAATCCAGAGAAACATAAATGGGCATATCCCCAATGATCCGGATGCCCTTCTCATTGGCATAGTCCTTCAGCTTCAGCCACTGCTGGAAGAACTTGAACTGCAGATACTGCTGGAATTCAATATCAAAGTACAGCTTTTCCCGGTAGTAGTCCAGGGCGAAGCCCCAGTGGAGCCGGATATCCTGGGGCCAGGCAGTCCAGCAGACGCCGCCGAAGAAATCCTTCAGCGCCATAAACAGGGCGTAATCCTGGAGCCACCAGTTGTTATCCCGCAGGAACTGCTGGTATTCCGGGTCCTGGCTGATGTTGCTGCGCTCATAGGCCTTGTGCAGCAGGGCCAGACGGTGCTCGTGGAGCTTGTCGTAGTCCACCTTGCCCGGGTTATCCCCAAAGTCCACCGCATCGCACTCCTTGCGGCTCAGGACGCCTTCCTTGATGAGTGCTTCCAGGCTGATCAGATAGGGATTGCCCGCAAAGGCGGAATAGGACTGATAGGGGGAATCATCAGAGGGCCCATAGCAGGTGGGGCCCAGGGGCAGAATCTGCCAATAGGTCTGACCGGCCTTCACCAGCCAATCCACGAAATCATAGGCCTCCCTGGAGAAACAGCCGATGCCATACCTGGAAGGCAGGCTGGTAACAGACAATAATACGCCGGAACTTCTGCTCATGAATTGAACTCCTTTTCTACTGTTGTGGTTGCCCGCACCGGGCAATCAGTCTTTTTATATCTTATCACAAGAGAAACACAATCGCAAGTATGCCGCGAAAAAAGGCCGCCCACCGGGCGGCCTTTGCGCTTATGGGAAACAAACAGCAAAAACCGCCCTCATGGGGCGGTTCTTACGAAAAGGATGGAGATGATGAAGAAACAGGATAAAGTGAACATCCGATGATGCTGGCAAAATCAACGGTTCACCTGGCTGTTCCTAAGATATCACAGGAATCCCAAAATGTGAAATACGGTTTTCCGATGAAGTCCGGCCAGTTATTACATTTTTTAGCCCAGGACTTCTGCCAGATCGGGGATTGGTTCCACGCTTCGCTTCAAAATGCCGTTGAGATAGGCAATCAGGATGCCGTAATTGGTGATGGGCACGCCCTGGTCCACGGCGCATTTGGTGCGGTAGCGGACTTCCCGTTCGTTCAGCATACAGCCGCCGCAGTGGACCACCAGGGCATAGGGGGTCAGGTCCTCGGGGAATTCCTTGCCGCTGCAGGTTTTGATTTGAAGGTCTTTGCCGGTCACCTTACGCAGCCAGTTGGGGATTTTCACGGTACCGATGTCATCACACTGCCTGTGGTGGGTGCAGCCTTCCGCAATCAGCACCGTGTCTCCGTCCTTCAGCCCTTCCACCGCTGCCACACCCCGGACCGCATCCTCCAGCAGGCCCTTGTACCGGGCCATGAGAATGGAGAAGGAGGTCAGGGGAACATCCGGGGGAACAATCCTGGCCACGGAATGGAACACCTGGCTGTCGGTGATGACCATGGCAGGCTTTTGTCCCAGCGCGGACAGGGTATCCGCCAGCTCGGTTTCCTTCACCACGATGGACACCGCCCCGCCGTCCAGAATGTCCCGGATGGTTTGCTGCTGGGGCAGGATCAGGCGGCCCTTGGGAGCGGCCTTGTCGATGGGAACCACCAGCACCACAAAGGCGCCGGGACGGAGCAAATCCGCCACAAGCCGCCGGTCGGTATCGGTGGGCTGGAGCCGGGCCATCCGCTCCTTCAGTTCGTGAATCTTTTCTCCCGTCAGAGCGCTGACGTAAATTTCATGGTCGGTGTCCGCGGGAACAGCGTCCAGTAGATCGGACTTGTTATATACCACAATGTAGTTGATTTCCTTGGCCCGGAACAGGTCAATCAGCTGCCGGTCGCAGTCCTTTTGACCCTCCACCGCATCCACCACCAGAACGGCAATGTCCGTCTTGTTCAGCACCTGCCGGGTCTTTCTAACCCGAAGGGCGCCCAGTTCTCCTTCATCGTCAAAGCCGGGGGTGTCGATGATCATGACAGGCCCCAGAGGCAGCAGCTCCATGGCCTTGCTGACCGGGTCCGTGGTGGTTCCCTTCACATCGGAAACCACCGCCAGATCCTGGCCTGTCACGGCGTTGACCACGCTGGATTTTCCCGCGTTCCGGCGGCCGAAAAACCCGATGTGGGTCCGTTCCCCGGAGGGGGTTTCATTCATGCTCACAGGTATTCCTCCTTATTTGGAATGAGACGTACCTTCTTGATTAAATCGTATTAGAATCCGGCGGCGGCATCTGCGGCAGGAGAGAAAATGGAAGCTGCCTGGTCGTCGGTCAGGTCAATGCCGAAAACCTCCTTGTAATAGTCCCTGGTCTCGGCCACAATGTCGATGTCGGCAAACAGTTCGGGATAAGCGGTCTTGGCCAGCCACAGCAGGGTCACAGGGGTGTCCACGCCGGGGGTATAGCTGCGGTACATGCCCAGGGGCATTTTGTAAACCCGCTGATTGGCCACGGCCTCAATGGCGCTCCAGTCGTCATTGCCCACGGTACCTGCGTACAGGTCATCCGGGCCGGCAGGGGTGAAGTTGGTAATGAAAATCAAAGAGGGATCCCAGGCATAGACCTGCTCCATGTTGACGGCCACGGAATTGTCCACATCCAGCTCCTGGCCCACATTGATCGCGCCAATGGCATCGGCCCACCATTGGCCGAAGAACTGATTGCCGGAGGTCATGATGTTGGTATCGGTGTACTTGAACAGGAAGAAGGCCCGCTCCCGTTCTTCTTCGGGAATGGAGGAGACACGCTCCTGCACCATGTGATAGACATCGTTGGAGTACTTTTCCACGATTTCGGTCTTGTCATTATCGGGGAACACTTCGCTGATGAGGCTGATCCAGTTGTTCAGCGTCTCGATGGAATTGTACTGCCACTTGTTGACGGAAACTGCCAGCGCGGGGATACCCACCTTGCGCAGCTGCTCGCCCTGCTGGGGCTGGGATGCGCTGTAAAACACCACATCGGGCTGAAGCTTCAGCAGCTCTTCCATGTTGATGCTGCTGCCGTCGATGAAGCCGGTCTCGGCATTGAGAATTTCGGGGTACAGCTCGCCCAGCAGGCCGTTGGCGGCGGCAGTCATGCTGGGGGTGGGCATACCCACGATCTTGTCGGCGGAGTCGAAGAACACCGTCAGCACGCTGGGCAGGGGATAGATATCACAGACAACCACCCGGTTGACCGCATAGGGTACTTCCACCGCATTGTCCAGATGGTCAACCACGGTGTGGGTGGTGGGGGCGTCAGGGCTGGCCTCGGGCGCAATTTCGGTTGCGGCAGGTTCGGCAGCGGGGGTGGTCTCGGGAGCGGGGGCAGCACCGCCGCAGGCGGCCAGAGACAGCGCCATCACAAATACCAGCAGGAGAGAAATCAATCTTTTCATGTTACATTACCTCTTTTTTGAAATGTTCAAAATCGGTTACCAGATTGGGAATTTGGCTGCGATAGATTCGGCCGGAGAAGGCCTCGGAGGGAAGCGATACAAACCGGGCGCCCTCCGGGCAGATGGGCCGGAACAGGGGGTCTGCAATGACCACTCCCGCGGATTCCAGAGCCTCCTGGATTTCCTCTTCCCAGAGGACCCGCAGATCCTTGGAACGCAGCAGATTTTCGTCACATTCTGTGGTGCAGAGCACCCGGACGGCCCGGCCGGTTTCCTGCTCCAGGGCAGAGGCCAGGGCCAAAGACGTGACGCCCTCGCCGATGACCAGAATCTCACCCCCGGGCAGATTGGACGCCGGGAATTGGTTTTCCCCGGTTTCTGCCGCTTTTTTCAGGGCATCACGAACCGTTTCGGCAAAGCGCCCCATGGGTACGCCCACCACATAGGGGGTGCCGAACTGTTCTTCCAGGGCTTTGGCTGCTCCCAGTCCCGCGGCGGACACCACCAGATTCACATGGGCGCCGCCGGCGCCGGCCAGTTCTTCCAGGGTGCTGCCCATGGCCCACCGGGAGAGAACCGTGTATCCGGCATCCTCCAGGAATTGCCCGATGGAACGGTCAGCGCCGTTGACGGAAAAATCCAGGGGCGTCAGGCCCAGAATGTTCACGGAGGGGCGTTCGGTTTTCGCCGCGTCCCGGCTGACAAACCGCCGGGCAATGGCTTCCAACGCCATGGACGCCCCATGGACATAGGTGTTCATGCCGGTGGTGGGAAAACCGAAGGATGGAATCCCGGTGCGCCCTTCGATGACCGCTGCCACGGCGTCGAAATCAAAGCCCGTCATGGCGGGGATGGGGGTGCCTGCCACGGCAATGAAATTGGGCTTTAAATCCTCTGCCGCCGCCACAATATCCCCAATCAGCTTTTCATCGTCACCCATGATGGCTTCCATTTCGGACAGGCCGGAGATGTAGATCATGCTGTCCATGTCGTACCACCGGGGTTCGTCATGGGTGGTATAGGTGGAGTTGCAGCCGGAGGCATCGTGCATGATGACCATGCCGCCCAGCTCAAACAGGGCGGAGCAGACGCCGAAAACATCGGCGGAATAGGTGGAAATGATTCTTGCTGTCTGTTTCATACGCAGCCTCCGCATCCCATGCCCTTGATCTGAATCAGGGAGCGCATGTCTTTTTCTTCCAGATACGCCTGGCGCATCAATTCCAGCGTCCTGGTGACAGCCTGGTAGCCCAGCATACCGCCGCCCTCCACCACGTTGACAAAGTGGTTGGTGTTCGTAAAGTAGGCGGCCTTCTGGCCGATGGCGAGATAGTCAGAGCGTTCCTTTGCTGCCAGGAACCGCATACTGGCATGGACGGTGGGATACAGCTCCAAACTGGAATAATTCTCTTTCAGGTAATCAAAATCGGCTTTTTCCTCTCCCGTTACCACATCCAGATAGACCTTCTTCACGTTGAAGCCTGCCGTCAGCAGCAGCTTGGCCAGGCCCAGGGGCCGGGGGCAGTAGGTATAGTCGATGGCGATGGGGGTATCTGCCACCAATTCCAGCGTTTTGCGCAGGGCTTCTTCACATGCTTTCCGCTTGCCGGAAAAGTCCGGGGCAGGAACGTGCAGCTCTTCCGCCAGATTGGTCAGGCCCGCTTCAATCTCGTCGTAATCAAAGCTGAAGGGTACATAGAGATGCCTGGCCCCCAGACGTTCCGCCAGCATCTTGCCGCCCGCCACGGCGGCGGGATAATAGGAGATAAACACTTCGCTTTCCGCCATGGCCTGATATTCCTCGTAATTGCGGCAGGAGGTAATTTCATGGACCTTCACACCATTTTCCTTTAACAGCAGCATCAGGTCGCTGTCTTGCTCCGTGGGCAGATCATTGCCGATGATGGCCGCCGTGCCTTTTACCTGGGGCCGGGGCTTCAGGGGCATATACAGGCGGCTGCGCATCAGCTGATCCGGGGTCAGACCGCTTTTGCGCATAATGGGGTTCATATAGCAGTCCACGAAGTCGATGTCCGGGAACCGCTGCCGCAGGGTTTCGTAGATCATATCCAGATCGCACCCAGCAAAATGGTGGACACAGCTGGTGTATACCAGGACCACAGGGGGTTTCTTGGGCAGCTTTTCGATGACATCGCTGACGCCGTCGATCACCAGTTCTTCCATATCCCCATCCAGCAGGTTATTCTCCCGGATCTCCACGGTGGAGAACCGGTGGGCAGCATCCATCTCCGCCGCCGTCAGCACCACGCCCCGAAGGCAGCTGGCAGCACAGACGAAAATCTCATGGGCTTCGGGAATCAGCATCCCGGTGTGGACAATGTTCCAGGTGCCCCGGGCCGGGGCGGCGTATTCCAGACCGGAAGCAAATGGGGCAGGGAAGGAGGCCCTTCCAATGGGAATCCCCACCGGAGGTACTTCTTTGGGAACCGTCACCCGTTTCAGCATGACACCACCCCGCAAATCTCAAGAAGGGTTTTCGCCAGGGCGCGGTATTCCTGGGCCATGGGGCTGTCCGGGAAGGCTTCCACCACGGTTTTGCCCAGCTCTTCCGCTTCCTGCACCGTATCGCTGCGGCTCAGGGACGCAATGACGGCACTATGGATGTCCTCCGCCAGCTCCGCCACCTTTTCATCCTCATTCTTCACATTCCGGCGGTTCAGAATCACGCCGCCCAGCTGGGCATAGCCCCGGCCCTTGAAGCCCTCCACCGCCATGGCAATGTTGGCGGCGGCATGGATGGCCATGTTTTCACCGGAGGTGATGACAAAGACCTTGTCGGCGTAACCGCCCCGCATGGGCATGGAGAATCCACCGCAGACCACGTCGCCCAGAACGTCGTAAATCACCACATCGGGCTTGTAGGTTTCGTAAGCGCCCTTTTCCGCCAGTTTTTCCAGGGCCGCAATGATGCCCCGGCCGGCACAGCCCAGACCCGGGGTGGGACCGCCGGCTTCCACGCAGATGACGCCGCCATAGCCCTCGGTGACCATATCTTCCAGGGTAAACGCATTTTTTCGGGTGCGGACCAGATCCAGCACCGTGGCAACCTTTTCCTTGCCGTGGAGACTCACGGTGGAGTCTGCCTTGGGATCGCAGCCGATCTGCATCACCTTGTATCCCATATCACTCAGCGCGGCGGAAAGATTGGAAACCGTGGTGGATTTTCCGATGCCGCCTTTGCCGTAAACCGCCAGTTTGATCATGGTGTGTTCTCCTTTCCAAAGTCACCCCGGCCCACGATGACCTCATAGCCAATGTCCTCCATCTGCCGGCGCAGCATGGCGATGCCCTGCCGGGCAGTGAGATCGGTGCCGGATTTGTTGTCGTAAAGCATATATTTTTTTCGGACGGAAATGGGGGACAGGTTGGGCATCACCACATTGCACCCGGCGAGAACTCCCAGTTTTCGCCCGTCGTTTTCCGCGGTGCCCAACGCGGTGGTGGAAGGCATCAAGACCCGGGGCAGCATCAGACGGGTGAGGGCCAGAATGAACAGTGTCAGCTTCACGCTGCCGGCTTTTTCCTCCCGGAAGGGGGTATCCCCATGGGGCAGGAAGGGGCCGATGCCCACCATTTCCGGCTGGAACGACTGCATGAACAGCATATCCTTTGCCAGGGTCTGGGGGGTCTGGCCGGGGGAGCCGACCATGATGCCGCAGCCCGTCTGATAGCCGATGTCCTTCAGATCCCGCAGGCACTGAAGCCGGGTTTCCAGCTTCTGAAACGCCGGATGCAGCAAGGAATAATGGGCTTCGTCGGCGGTTTCGTGCCGCAGCAGATACCGGTCCGCCCCGGCATCATAGAGCTTTTGATAGGAGTCCCGGCTCCGCTCTCCCAGGGAAAGGGTCACGGCGCAGTCGGGATATTGCGCCTTGATGGACCGGATGATGGAGCACATCCGCTCATCATTAAACCAGCCGTCCTCGCCCCCCTGCAGCACAAAGGTGCGGAATCCGGCATCATAGCCTTCGGCGCAGCAGGTAAGAATGTCCTCCGGCGTCAGCCGGTACCGGGAGACCTTTTTGTTGGAGCAGCGGATGCCGCAGTACAGGCAGTCGTTTTTGCAGATATTGGAAAACTCCACAATGCCCCGGAAGTAGATCTTCCTGCCGAATCGGGCCACGGTGTTTTCCCGGGCAATCCGCTGGGCATAGTCTGCTTCCGCATCCGTATAGGTGGAAAACAACTGCACCCACTGGTTCTCGTTTAATTCATGCTCCTGGTTCAACAGGTCAATCAATGCAAGGTTTTCCATGTAGTTCCTCCTTTTGGGAAAAATCGCCCTTGGCGAAGGTGGTTTTCACGCTGACCTCCGGCAGGATGTTTAAGCGGTGAGATAATTCCAGGATGTCTTTCCGGCTGCCGTCCAGGGTCACGGTAATTAAGTACAGGCCGCACTCCCGGTAGGGCATGCCCATGCGGCCCACCAGAAGTGTGTTGTAGTCATGGAGCAGGCCGTTGATTTTGTCCGCCATAGCGTTGGAGTTTGCGATGATGGTGACGGTGGCAATGCTCCGGCGGTCAGGGTCCTCGGCAGCTTCCGTCGCTTGGTTCGCAAGCTGCAGGGGAATCACATTTTGTACCATGTTGCCGGGGGTCTCGATCTGGCCGATGACCGCCTCCACGCCGAAGGCTTTGCGGATGTTCTCCCGGGTCACCACAGAAGCGGTGCTGCCAAAGACATACGCGCCGCCCCGGGACAGAATCAGGGATTTGTCTGCCCGCTGCAGGGCATGGGCGGGGTAATGGGTGTTGAAAATGCAGGTCATGCCATTCTGGGCCAGCCGGGTCATGGCATCCAGAACAACAAGCTGGTTTTTAAAGTCCAGGTTGCTTTCCGGTTCGTCCAGAATCAGCACCTGGGGCTCCGAGGCCAGGGCACGGGCAATGAGAACCATCTGCAGCTCGCCGCCGCTGATGGTGCTGCACTTTTTTTCCGCCAGATGGGTGATGCCCAGCAGGTCCATCACCTCTTCTGCCTTGCGCAGATCCTCTTTGCCGGGGGCGGAAAAAACATTCAGCCGGCTGCTGCGGCCCAGCAGCACGGTTTCAACGGCAGTATAGGCGGAGGATGCCGCTTTTGCCTGGGGCACATAGGCCATCTTCTGCCAGAGAATTCGGGAGGGCATGGTATGAATGGGCTGCCCATCCAGCAGGCTTTCGCCATCACGCCACTTCAGCATCCCGGTGATGCACCGCAGCATGGTGGTCTTGCCCGCGCCGTTGGGACCCAAAATCGCCAGAAGTTCTCCGGCATCCACGGAAAAGTTGATATTTTCAAAAATAGGCGTGTCCTTCTGATAATGGAAGGTGCCGTTTTTCACCGTCAGATTCACAGGCTCCACCCCCCGCTTCTGCGCATCAGCAAAATAAAGAACGGTGCGCCCACAATGGCGGTGAGAATGGAAATGGGGATCTCCTGGGCCGTGGCGCTGCGGGCCACGGTATCCACCAGAATCAGGAACGCGGCGCCCAGACTGATGGAAGCGGGAATCAGGGACAGATGGTTGCTGCCGAACTTCATCCGGCACATATGGGGAATCAGCAGTCCAACCCATCCCACCTGGCCGCACATGGACACGCAGGAAGCGGTCATCATGGTGGCGCAAACCACGGTAATGCCCCGCAGAACGGAAATATTGACACCGGAGGCCCGGGCCTCGTCCTCTCCCAGCGGCAGCAAATTCATCCGCCACCGCAGCAAAAACAAAATCACAATGCCCAGGACGATGGGCGGCCCTCCCAGCAGCAGGGTTTGGTAGTCCGCGTTGTTCAGTCCGCCCATGAGCCAATAGGTGATGGCCGGCAGCTGGGACTCTTCATCCGCCGCAAACTTCACCAGAGACACCAGGGCATTAAACAGGGAGCCCATCATAATGCCGGCCAGGACGATGGTGCTCAGGCCCTTTCCCTTGCCGGAGCCTGCCATCCAGGTCAGGACCACGGCAGCGCCGCCCATGACCAGCGCCAAACCCTGAACACCCAGCATGGGCAGGCCCAGCAGCAGCCCCAGGGCAGCGCCGAAGCTGGCGCCGCTGGCAACACCCAGGGTATCCGGGGTGGCCAGAGGATTGGCAAAGAGGCTCTGGAAGGCACAGCCTGCGGTTGATAATCCTGCCCCGGCCAGGGCTGCCAGCAGAATCCGGGGCAGCCGCAGATTCCACAAGGTCATCTGGGTCAGTTTGGGAACTGCTCCCCCTGTGACGGCGGCCCAAACTTCCGACGGGGGAATCCAGATCCGGCCCACGCCCAAGGCGAGCACCGCCGTCAGAACCGGCAAAATCCAAAGAATGACGCACCATTTGGCGCTTAATTTTCCTGTTTTCATGGCCATCACTTGGAATAGGCAGCCTTGGCGCTGACGCCGGTGAGTCTCCCGATTTTCCCGGACAGGGCGCTGATTTTATCCTGGGGCGCATCCACCGCAATGCTGATGATGTTGATGCCCCGGGACCGGTAGGGGATGCCCATCCGGCCAATGATGTACTCGCTGTACTGGTGCAGAATCTCATTCATGGGCTGCACCGAGGCGGGGTCCTCGATGATAATGCTGATCACGGCCACTCTTGTTTCCATGCTGGTTCCTCCTGATAATAAAAAGAAGCTGCATCCGAAAAAGATGCAGCTTCCCCAAAGTTATGACAAAACCCCGCTTCGGCGGGTGGAATGGGATCGGGTCGGAAACTGTATCTTTCGCCTCAATGCGTAATTTCGGTGTCAGATCAATTGATGATTTGATTATAGCAAAAGGACAAAAATTGTCAAGATATTCTCCGGGCGTCTGGTAAAAACAGGAAACGAAATTTGCACCGGATTCATTGACAGCTGCCCGGTTTCTTCGGTATAATGAGTATCATTCGTTTTCCAAGGGAGGCGGCCCAGATGTTCAAATCCTGTCAAACCGAATATGCCCATCAGCGGAAAAAGCTGCTGCAAACCAGTTTGCTGGATCTTCTTGACGTAAAACCATACCAGGACATCACCGTCAAGGATATCTGCCAGCAGGCGGACATCCCACGGCGTACCTTTTATCATTACTTTGAAAGCAAGGAGGATGTGCTGGACACCATTGTGGCGGATACCATGATGCTGTGCTCCCTGGAGGTGGCCTCCGACTGCCAGATGGGGAAGGATTCCGTACTGGCCAGCTTTTCCAGGATTTTTCGGTTCTGGCAGGCGGAAGAATACCGCAGGCGGTTGGATCTTCTCCTGAAAAACGGCCTGGAACTCCGGCTCATGACCTATTCCTCCAACTTGGTGCGGACAGAAACCTTCAGCTTCCTGCGTCAGGCCGACCTGGATCCCAAACTGATGGAAATCGGTCTCATGGTGGGGGTCGTGGATTTCTTCTCCCTGCTGTTTTATTGGAGCCGGAACGGGTATCAGGAAACAGCGGAACAGATGGCGGAATATGCCGTGTGGGTCTTGCCCCGGGCTTTTTACAAGGGGTAACCTTTGGGTCGGATTTGTGAATTTCCACAAATCCGACCTTTTTCTTTTTTCTTCCAGTGGCACACTTGTTCCATTGTGTTCATTGCATAATACGACCTAAAAACCTTATAATAGTTAAGATAACACCAGAAAAGAGGAGATACATCATGGCAAAGTCCTACAAGCAGGAAAAGAAAGCCTATCGGAAAATCAAGCGGAAGCTGGTGCTTCCCTGGAAAATCCTCACCATTGTATGCATCATTCTAACCCTGATCTTCGGACCGGTTACCTTTGCTCTGAAACGGTTCGACAATACCGTGGCGGCCTTCGTGGGCGGCAGCTTCCATAAACTGGAGAACGAGGATCCCCATGCCCAGTATTTCAGGAGCGATTTTGAAACCGAACCTGAAATGGTGGCCTATGGTCTGGACCTGTGCCGTCAGGTAGAGGCCGAAGGCGCGGCTCTGCTGCTGAACAACGGCGCCCTGCCTTTGGCGGACGGTGCCAAGGTCAGCGCCCTGTCCTCCAGCTCCGTGAACCTGGTTTACGGCGGCACCGGCTCCGGCAACGTGGATGCCTCCAAGGCTGATAACCTGAAGGTTGCCCTGGAAAAGTCCGGCTTTGTGGTGAATCCCACCTTGTGGGACTGGTATTTGTCCGAAGAGGGCGCCGTCTATAACCGCAGCTCCGCTGCCGGTGAAAGTGCCGCGCTGGCGGGCCAGGCTTCCATTGCCGAAGTTCCCGTGGCGGCTTACCCCCAGGAAGTGAAGGACTCCATGAGCCAGTACGGCGATGCCGTCATCATCACCCTGTCCCGGGTGGGCGGCGAAGGTTATGACCTGGAATTCCAGGCCTACAACTATCTGGCCCTGAGCCCCGAGGAAAAGGATATGCTGGCCTGGGCCAGGGAGCTGAAGGACACCGGTGCCGTGAAAAACATCATTGTTCTGCTGAACACCTCCAATGCCCTGCAGGTGGATTTCCTGAAGGGAAATCCCTACGACATTGATGCCTGCCTGTGGATCGGTGGCGTGGGCATCAGCGGCACCAACGCGGTTGCCGACATTCTGGCCGGCAGGGTGAACCCCTCCGGCTCCCTGGTGGATACCTACTGCTATGACAACTACTCCTCCGCCGCCATGCAGAATTTTATCGCCACCAAGTATACGGGTGCCCTGAACAAGGTCCCCGGCTCTGCCCAAAGCTACATGATTTACCAGGAAGGCATCTACGTCGGCTACAAATACTACGAAACCCGCTATGAAGACTATGTCATGGGCACCGGCAATGCAGGCAACTACGCCTACGGTGAGGACGTGGCCTTCCCCTTCGGCTATGGCCTGAGCTATACGGAATTTGCCTGCTCCGATCTGGATGTGCGTTACAACGCCGCCAGCGACCAGTTTGAAGTGAAGGTGACGGTCACCAACAATGGCAGCGCCGCCGGCAAGAAGACCGTCCAGGTCTATTCCCAGTCTCCCTATACCCAGTATGACATTGACAACGGCGTGGAGAAGGCCTCCGTGGCCCTGTGCGGCTTTGCCAAGACCGACATTCTGGACCCCGGCGCCAGTCAGACCCTGACCATTCTGGTGGACAAGCGGGACCTGGCCTCCTATGATACCTACGGTGCCGGTACCTACATCCTGGACGCTGGGGATTACTATCTGACCGTGGCCACCGATGCCCATGACGCCGTGAACAACTGCCTGGCCGCCAAGGGCTATACCGTGGAAAACACCGACGGCCGCATGGATTCCGACGGCAATACGGATCTGACCTTCCTGTGGACTCAGGAGACCTTCGATGCGGAAACCTACGCCGCCTCTCTCAACGGTACCCCCATCGTCAACCGGCTTGCCTCCGCCGACATCAACCTCTATGAAGGCGTGGAAGAGGAAATCACCTATCTGACCCGCCATGACTGGGAAGGCACATGGCCCACTGCTCCTCTGAAGCTGGCTCTGACCGAGACGCTGATCCGGGATCTGCAGGATGTGCAGTACGATCCGGCAGACTATGAAGCTGTGATGATGCCCCGCCTGGGGGCTGACAATGGCCTGACCCTTTACAACATGATCGGCAAGGACTATGATGATCCCGACTGGGAGAAGCTGCTGGATCAGCTGACCTTCGATGAAATGGTCTCCGCCATTGGCGACTCCTTCCATTGGAGAATGCCCATCGAGTCTGTCCAGGCGCCGGGCACCCGGGATGAGAACGGTCCCCAGGGCCTCACTGCCGCCATTCTTGGCTCCGGCCTGGGTGATATTGAGCCCACCGCCTTCACCTCCGAAGATGTCATGGCCGCTACCTTCAACGAAGATCTGATGTACCGGGTGGGCAATGTCATCGGCAACAACTGCCTCTACGCCGATGTGGTCTGCCTCTATGGCCCCGGTGCCAACACCCATCGTACCCCCTACGGCGGCCGTAACTTTGAGTATTACGCTGAGGACGGCTTTCTGGCCGGTGAAATGTGCGGCGCCGAAGTCAAGGGCATCCAGGAAAAGGGCGTGGACGTGGTCATCAAGCACTTCGCCCTGAACGACTGTGAACAGGACCGTCTGGGTCAGGCCGTCTGGATTGGCGAGCAGGCTGCCCGTGAAATTTATCTGAAGGCCTTCCAGAAGGCTCTGGAGGAGTCCGGCGGCAACGGCGTGATGACCGCCTATACCCGCTGGGGCGCCACCTGGTCCGGCGCCCACAAGGGTCTGATGTCCGGTATCCTCCGGGGCGAATGGGGCAGCAACACCATGTCCATCACGGATAACGTGCTGGTGAACTACTGCAACGGCGTGGACGCCATGATGGCCGGCGGCGTCACCACCTTTGACGCCATGCTGCCCTATGTGGTGAATCAGCTGCCCAACTACGAGAATGATCCTGTGGTGGTGTCCGCCATGCGGGAAGCCATGCACCACAATCTGTACGCCCTGGCCAATTCCTCCGGTATGAACGGCGTTGGCGCCAACACCACCATTGTCCCGACGATGCCCATGGTCATCACCATCAGCATGATCCTGTTCTGCGCCGCGGCCTTCTTTACGCTGCTGTTTGCAGTGCTGTGGATCATCGGCGGCATCAGGCTTCGCAAGACTGCCCAGTACCACGCCTATAAGGCCGCCGTGCTGAATTACAAAGCCGCAAAAAAGGAAAAGAAAGGAAAGTAAGTTTTCCGCATCTCCCTGCCCGCATGCGGGCAGGGAAGGGTTCCCACCCCGACGCGGAATCAACGGTTTCCGTTTACCGGCGGGTCACCTCCGCTGTCCGCAAAACTGCCACATTCAACACTTCACCAGGAGGCCCCCATGCGAAAAGAACAAATCCTCAATGACCACTGGCTGTTCCGGTACCACGACGGCACCGAAACGGTTCTGAATCTGCCCCACACCTGGAATGCCCTGGACGGTCAGGACGGCGGCAACGATTATTACCGGGGCACCTGTGTCTATGAACGGGATTTTCCCGCCCCGGATCATACCGGCAATGAACGGGTGTACCTGGAGTTTGCCGGCGTCAACGCCTCCGCCAGGGTGATCCTCAACAATGTCGCCGTGGCCACCCACGACGGCGGCTATTCCACCTTCCGCTGCGATGTGACTCCTGTTCTGCAGGAGCAGAACCATCTGGTGGTGGAGGTGGACAACTCGGTCAACGACCGGGTCTACCCCCAGAAGGCGGACTTTACCTTCTATGGCGGCATTTACCGGGATGTGAAACTGATCACCGTCCATGAGCACCATTTTGACCTGGATCATTTCGGCGGCCCCGGGCTGGCCGTCCATGCCGCAGTCACCGGCAAGGATGCCGCCGTTTGGGTCCGGACCTGGCACAATGCCCCCCATGGCGTGGTGTTCATCCGGCTCAGGGATGCCGCGGGCAGCGTGGTGGCTTCCGGCCAGGGCACCGACACGGAGATTCTGATCCCCAATGTCCACCTGTGGGACGGCATTGAGGACCCCTACCTCTACACCTGTGAAGCAGAGCTTCAGGTGGAGGGAGCGGTCGTAGACCGGATTGTCACCCGGTTCGGTGCCCGGTACTTCCATGTGGATCCCCAGAAGGGGTTCTTCCTGAACGGCCGCAGCTACCCCCTGCGGGGCGTCTGCCGCCACCAGGACTGGAAGGGTATCGGCAACGCCCTGGGCAGGGAACACCACGACACCGACATGGCCCTGATCCGGGAAATTGGCGCCAATACCATCCGTCTGGCCCACTACCAGCACGACCAGTATTTTTACGATCTGTGTGACCAATACGGCATGGTGGTCTGGGCGGAAATCCCCTATATTTCGGAGCACATGCCCAACGGCAGAGCCAACACCATCTCCCAGATGCAGGAGCTGATCATCCAGAATTACAACCACCCCTCCATCTGTTTCTGGGGCATTTCCAATGAGATCACCATCTCCACCAGGGACAGCAAGGATATGATGGACAACCATCGCGTCCTCAACGATCTTGTTCACGAGCTGGACCCCACCCGTCCCACCACCCTGGCCTGCTATGCCGTCTGCGGTCCCTTCAACCCGGTGGCCCACCAGGTTTCCGACCTGGTCAGCTGGAACCTGTATCTGGGCTGGTATGTGCCGGGAATGTTCTTAAACGACCTGTGGGTGGATTTCTTCCACCGGGTCTATCCCAAGCGGTGCCTGGGCTACTCGGAATACGGCTGCGAATGTATGCCGAACCTCCACAGCTCCCGTCCCCGCCGGGGGGACCAGAGCGAAGAATACCAGTGCCTGTACAATGAATATATGCTGCGGTTCTTTGAAAAGCGGCCCTTCATGTGGGCCACCCACCTTTGGAATATGTTTGATTTTGCCGCCGATGCCCGGAACCAGGGCGGCGAGCCAGGTATGAATCACAAGGGTCTCGTCACCTTCGACCGGCAGACCAAAAAGGATTCCTTCTATGTCTATAAGGCTGCCTGGAGCAAGGAACCCTTTGTCTACCTCTGCGGCCGGCGGTATGTGGACCGGCCCGAAGCAGAAACCACGGTCAAGGTCTATTCCAACCAGCCGGAGGTCACCCTATTCGCCAATGGCAGGAACGTGGGCACCCAGACCGGAAAGCGGGTCTTTGCCTTCCGCATCCCCCTTTCCGGAGAAGTCAGGCTGGAAGCAGTGGCAGGGGACTGCCGGGATGCCATCACCATCCGCCATGTAACCACGCCCAATCCTGCCTACAAGCTGGGCAAGGATGCCGGCAATGGCGGCAACTGGACCTAAAGGAGCAATACCATGAGCAAAGAAACTTCCGGCCTGAACCGGGCCAAACCCTATCAGCTGGCGCTGTTTCCCATGAACAACGGCGCCACCAACGTCTACTATGTGCTGATCCTCAGCTATATCGCCACCTTCGGCAACGCGGTGCTGGGCATCGCCATGGTCTTTGCCTCCGTCATGGTGACCGCCATGCGTGTGTTCGATGCCATCACCGACCCCATCATCGGCGCCCTCATGGACAAGACCGACGGCAAGTTCGGCAAGTTCCGTCCCTTCATGGTCATGGGCAACCTGATCATGACCGTGGCCGTGATTCTCCTGTATATGGTGACACCCCTGATCCCCGAAACCATGATGTGGCTGCGGTATGTGGCCTTCGTGGGGCTGTATGCCGTGTGGGTCATCGGCTACACCTTCCAGACCTCTGTCACCCGGTCCGCCCAGGCGGTGCTGACCAATGATCCCAAGCAGCGGCCCCTGTTCACCATTTTCAATACCATCGGCTCGCTGCTGGGCATGGGCGTCATGCAGGCCCTGGCCCCGATCATCGCCGGAGACCGGTTTGCCGGGGACTTCAACGCCACCTGGTTTGCCATCATGACCCCCCTGGGCATCGTCATTTCCATCTGCCTGACCATCCTCGCCATCATCGGCATCTGGGAGAAGGACAATTCCCGGTATTTCGGCATCGGCGGAAAGCAGGAGAGCGTGAAGATCCGTGACTATGTGGGCATCCTCAAAGCCAACAAGCCCCTTCAGCGGCTCATGGTGGCCGGCGGCGGCTGTAAGCTGGCCCTGAGTATTGCCACCAACCTGACGGTTCTCATTATGCTCTATTCCTGCATGATGGGCAATTATGACGGCCTGTACCTGCCCATGATGGTGCTGGGCTATGTCTTCTCCGCCCCCTTCTTCCTGCTCACCGTCCGGACCTCCCAGAAGTACGGCCAGAAAAAGTCCCTCATGACCTATGTTTCCCTGGCGCTCATGTGCTACATCGGCGTGCTGGCTTTGCTGCTGCTGTGGAAGCAGGGAGATCCTGCCTGGAATCTGCGGCTGATGGGAGAGAACGGACTGGACATCAACCTATATACCATTCTCTTTATTGTGTTCTTCGGCATTGGCTATGGCTCTTACTATTCCACTGCCGATATGCCCATCCCCATGGTGGCAGACTGTGCCGACTATGAGATCTACCGCTCCGGCAAGTTTATCCCCGGCATCATGGGTACCCTGTTCAGTCTGGTGGACAAGCTGGTGTCCTCCCTGTCTGCCACCGTGGTGTCCATCGCCCTGCTGTTCATCGGGGTCCATGACCTGCCCACCAAAGGCACAGCTTATGTGGAGGGCATGAACCTGGTGGTCATTGCCCTGTTCTGCCTGATCCCCATGGCTGCCTGGATCCTCACCCTATGGGCCATGCGGGGCTATGAGCTGGATGGCCAGCGTGTCAAAACCATCCAGGCAGTCAATGCCGCCCGGAAGGAGGCCATTGCCGCAGGGTTGTCCATGGAAACGGCCATGGCCACCATCACCGATGAAACCGTAACGCCGAAATAACCATCCGTCCCGGAAATATTCCATGAAAATGTTCCATTCGTCAGAATGGAACATTTTTGATATCCTGATCGGGATATTCTCCATGGAGAAATGTCTTTTTTGCGTGCAAATTCCACTAAGAAACGGTTTTTTTCCTGTAAAAGCCGCTGAAAATCATGATTTTGCTCCGGTGGATAAAAATTGTATCTTGCTTTCCGGGGGAAAGACCGATATGATAAAAAGGATAAAGTTGGAAAATATGTCCTTTTCTGAAAGGAGATTTCCCTATGGCTTCCATGAAAGACATTGCAAAAAAATGCGGTGTGTCTGTGGCCACCGTCAGCAAGGCCCTGAGCGGCCACAAAGACATCGGCGAGGAAACCCGCAACCGCATCCGTGCCGCCGCAGATGAAATGGGTTACATGGCCAGTTCCGTGGCCAGAGCCCTGAAAACCAATCGCAGCTATAATTTGGGTGTGTTGGTGGTGGACGAACATCGCAGCGGCCTGGGGCATGAATATTTTTCCACCATTCTGGAGGGCTTCAAGGATGAGGCGGAAATCCACGGCTATGATGTCACCTTCATCAACAGCCATGTGGGGGACCACCCCGATTCCTACGTCAAGCACTGCAAATACAGAGGTCTGGACGGCATCGCCGTGGCCTGTGTGGATTTTGAGGATCCCCGGATTCTGGCTCTGGCGGGAAGCGACATCCCCCTGGTCACCATCGACCATGTTTACGAGGGCCACCCCGCCGTTTTGTCCGACAACAGAAGCGGCATGGATACCCTGGTCCGCTACGCCTATGGCAAGGGCCACCGGAAAATCGCCTATCTCCACGGAGAGGACATTGACGCCACCCGGGGCCGCCTGGCAGGATTCCATCAGGCCTGCCAGGAACTGGGGCTTCAAATCCCGGATTCCTACATCATTCCCTGCCGGTATTACGACCCGGATCTGTGTAAAGAGGGCACCAGGAAGCTGCTGGCCTTGCCGGATCCGCCCACCTGCATCATTTTCCCGGATGACTATTCCTTCATCGGCGGTCATAACGCCATTCTGGAAGCGGGCTATGCCACCCCGATTCTGAGGGATGCCCTCAAGCCCATTTCCGTCATAGGCTACAACGGCATCAACCTGGCGCAGATGATGCACCTGACCACCTATACCCAGAATGCCTATGCCATCGGCAGCACCGCTGCCACGCAGTTGATCCGCCTGATTGAGCATCCGGGGGAAGCCGCACCGGAGCAAATCATCATTTCCGGTGAACTGGTACAGGGTGCCACCATTCAGGATCTGAACAAATAAGCCAACGGGTTCCCACCAAAGCCACCGGTCCTGTGCCGGTGGCTTGCACATTCCCCTTAACACCTCCCCTTCGCCCGGCCCCAGGCAGCCGCACGGTGCATACACGGAAAGAAGCAAGCCAAGCATCTATAAAACGGACACAAATCCATATAAAAACAGCCTATCTGCGTTTTCCCTTTTCTTGTAGAATATTGGATATAAGCAACTGCAACGTTCGTACAAACACAAATATTCCATCATAAAAGGAGAAACAGATATGGAAAAGAAATCCGTTCACGAAATTATTTCTGTGGTTTTTAAGGCAATGACCCTGGCAATGGGCGTCGCTGTTGTGGTTCTGTCCCGTCTGGGCAATATGGATACACAGGCTGCTGTTACCATGCTTGGCATCGGCCTGGCCTGTGCGGGCATCTCCATGCTGGAAAAGCCGTAGCGGAAAAAGAAACGAGGTGCCTATAATGACGGCAACACCCCAGTGCAGGAAACAGGCCCCAGACCGCCTGTGTTACCTGTTTCTGATCTTTCTGACCGGCTGTCTGGTGGGATGGATCTATGAGGAGATCTTCTACTGGATCACAGAGGGGATGCTGCGGAACCGGGGCATCCTGTACGGCCCATGGCTGCCCATCTATGGAATCGGCGCCCTGGGAATTTACACCATGAAGCCCCTGAAGAAGCACCCTGTTTTGCTGCTGCTCTGCTGCGCCGTGGCCACCGGGATGGTGGAGTACATCATTGGCTTCGCCGGAATCCATCTGTTTGGGATGCGCCTTTGGGACTATCGGGGATTGTTTTGGAATATTGACGGAATCATCTGCCTGCGCAGTGTAGTCAGCTTCGCCGTGATGGGGCTGGTGTTCCACTATCTGCTGGAACCGGTAGCGGAGCGCATGGTGAAAAAAACAAAACCGACTGCCATTCATGCCGTTTGCCTGGCCCTGCTTCTTTTGTTCCTGGCAGACTGCCTTTTGAGCGCTCTGTTCCGGATACCGATTACATATTAAGAGGAATTCCGGCATAAGGACGTGTTACGGATATCGCCGCAAGAATGGCACATAAAAAGGGACCCCCTGTACCTTGCGGTACCGCAAGGTACAGGGGGTTTTTGTATGAACGTTTTTCGGAAGATCCGGATTACATCAGCTTGCGGATCAGGTTCTTCATGTCTTCCACGGAAGCGGCCTTGGGGTTGCCGGGAGCGCAGGCATCGGCGTAAGCGGACTGAGCCAGGAAGTCCAGATCCTCTTCCTTCAGGGCCTCCAGCTTGGTGGGAATACCCACATCGATGGACAGCTGACGGACGGCGTCAACAGCGGCCTTGCGGTATGCAGCCTGGTCCATGCCGGTGGTATCCACGCCCATGGCCTCGGCAACAGCCTTCAGCTTATCGCCGGTGGCGTCAGCGTTGAACTCCATCACGATGGGCAGCATCATGGCGCAGGCAACACCGTGGGGGGTGTCATAGACGGCGCCCAGGGTGTGGGCGATGGAGTGGGCGATGCCCAGACCCACGTTGGAGAAGGCCATGCCGGTGACAAACTGGCCCAGAGCCATGCCTTCGCGGCCTTCAGGATCATTGTTGACGGCGCCGCGCAGGCTCTTGGCGATCAGGCGAATGGCTTCCAGGTTCAGGCAGTCAGGCAGAGCCCAGGCAGCCTTGGTGGTGTAGCCTTCGATGGCGTGGGTCAGAGCGTCCATACCGGTGGCGGCGGTCAGGCCCTTGGGCATGGTGGCCATCATATCAGGATCCACGATTGCCACGTTGGGGATGTCATTGACGTCCACGCAGACGAACTTGCGCTTGCGCTCCACGTCGGTGATGACGTAGTTGATGGTGGCTTCGGCAGCGGTGCCGGCGGTGGTGGGAACAGCGATGGTGTAGACAGTGGGGTTCTTGGTGGGAGCCACGCCCTCCAGAGACCGGACATCTGCAAACTCGGGGTTGGTGATGATGATTCCGATGGCCTTGCCGGTGTCCATGGAGGAGCCGCCGCCCACGGTGATCATGTAATCAGCGCCGGATGCCTTGTATGCGGCAACACCGGACTGAACGTTTTCAATGGTGGGATTGGGCTTAATGTCGGAGTAAATTTCGTAAGCCATGCCCGCGGCATCCAGGATGTCGGTGACCTTCTTGGTGACACCGAACTTCACCAGGTCGGGGTCGGTGGCGATGAAAGCCTTCTGGAAACCCTTGGCGGCAACGATGCCGGGGATCTCCTGGATGGCGCCCTTGCCATGATAGGAAATAGCATTGGATACAAAACGGTTTGCCATAGTGATTTACCTCCAGATGATGATGTCTGATTTGGCAGCAACGGCTGCCTTCCCTTCATTTATTATCATAGCATATTGATGTTAAAATATCAATTATAAACAGGAAATTTCATAAAACCTTTTCATTTATTATTTTCAAGCAAAATCTGCATCCCCCGCAGGACACAGGCGCCGGTTTTGGCGGCGGTATCGTAGTCCAGCGTATCG
The DNA here is from genome assembly GCA_051867165.1 of Faecousia sp. Lineage (GTDB taxonomy): Bacteria > Bacillota > Clostridia > Oscillospirales > Oscillospiraceae > Faecousia. The sequence continues at coordinate 34,841 of JBJDYI010000068.1, forward strand.
GGGGTATCCGTCATTTTGTGATAGGTATCCGGCAGCACCGGCTCCCCGTTTTCCAGCACCCGCCAGCAGGTATTGGCAGCATCGATCTGAAGATTGTGGAAGCTGACATGGTCGCTGTTGCCCACATGGCAGGCTCCACCATAGCTGCCGCCATAGAGTTCCCGATAGGCCTGCGCCACCGCCAAAGACACGGCATTGTCCACTGCCTCAATGAAATTACCCTCCCGGTAGCCATCCCCGGTTCGGACACCCTGGGTGTTGCAGACCAGCACCGTCTCCTGTCCGGAAAGACCCGCGCTGATGTCCATGTTGAAGCAGCCCAGGTGCCGGGCCAGATCCTGCTGCGTCTGCTGTTCCAGATAGCACCGGGAACCATGGAACCCATTTTCCTCCGCCCCGGCAAACACCAGACGGATTTCTCCCGGATAGTCCGGCGCGGACTGCCGCAGTTTTCCCGCCACTTCCAGCAAAATTCCCACACTGACGGCATTGTCTCCCGCCCCGGGGGAGGTGGAAACACTGTCATAGTGGGCCAGGGCTACCACAATGGGCCCGGGATTCCCGGCATTGCACACCGCCACCAGATTTTCGCTGGTTCGGCCATCCTTGCAGGTTACTTTCTGCCGCAGCAGCGTATTGTTCTCTTCACAGAAGCCCAATTCCTCCAGGCGGTCCTCCAGATAGCGGCAGGTTTCCGCTTCCGCCGCCGTGCCAACCTCCCGGATGCCGATGGTTTCGCAGAGAAAGCGAGTGGTGGATTCAATGGCAACGGCATCCAGGGTATATTCCTCCGCTTTGATGCCGCAGCCGGACAGCAGCAGTCCCAAAACCGCAGCCAGGATTTTTTTCATTGCAATTCCTCCTATGTTAAAAGGCGCCGCAGTGCGGCGCCTTTTTGAAAATGCATCCAGTCAGAAGGGCCGCCAGGTGTTCCGGCCGAAACGGACGGCCCTGACTCCATTTCCATCTTTTGATGAGTAAATTGTAGCACCCAGCCTGTCCGATGTCAAGAACAGCCCACAGCGAAGCAGACCGGTCTGTGGCGCCTTCACCGAAAGCCGCGGGCAGGCCATGTCGCCTTTGGGTGGTTTTTATTACGCCTCGGAAAACTGGTCCTTGCCCACGAAGCACAGAGGGCACTCAAAATCTTCGGGAACATCCTCCCATTTGGTGCCGGGGGCAATGCCGCCTTCGGGATAGCCCAGAGCCTCATCGTATTCCCAGCCGCAGACGTCGCAAACATATTTCATAACTTGTACCTCCATTTGTTGTTTTTGGTGACTTAATTATAGCAGAACACAGGGGTGTCTTCTGTGACTTCCTCACCAACTTTGTTATTTTTCCGGACCGGCACCGAAAATATGTGCACATCCGTTTCATAACTGTTGCCTTTTCTTTTCACGGCATTGCATCCTGATTTCTCCGGAATCGAGATTTTTTCCCATCTTTTTTCATTCCGGTTCCCCGACAGGTTGCAAAACAGTTGACAGAAAGTTTCCGGCGGTCTACAATAGAATCACCATTTTCAAAGGAGTAAACAAACATGGCCGTTACCATCAAGGATGTTGCCGCCCTGGCGGGGGTCTCCACCTCCACCGTGTCCCGGGTCTGCAACAACAATCCCGCCATCAGCCGCGAAACCCAGGAGCGGGTCCGCAAAGCCATGGCGGAGCTGGGCTACGAAGGTTCCTCCCCGGCGGACGTCCCGGCCCCCCAGCCCATTAAAATGGTGGGCATTGTGCTGCCCCCCTCTGACCGGGATGCCTATGAAAACAATTTCTTCCTGAAAGCCATCCGGGGCATCAGCCAGGTCTGCAACCAGCGGCAGGTGGCCACCACCATCGTCACCGGTTCCGATCACGAGGAATTGCTCCACTGCGTGAAAACCCTCCATTTAAGCGGCCGGATTGACGGGTTTATTCTGCTCTATTCCCGGCGGAAGGATGTGGTCATCGACTATCTGTGCGAGCATGGCATCCTGTTCGTGATGGTGGGAAAGCCCTATGACACCGCCGGCGCCACCCCCTGCATCGACAATGACAATCTGCTGGCAGGCCGGGACGCCGCCGACTACCTGTACAGCCTGGGCCACCGGAAGATCGCCTATCTGGGCAAGGGAAAAAAGCATCTGTATGCCTCCGACCGGCAGGCGGGCTGGCAGCTGTCTTTGCTCATGCATGGTCTGACGGTTCCGGCGGAATACTGCATGGAAATGGACCATGTCTATTCCGATGACACGCCCCTGCAGGAATTGCTTTCCCGGGAAGATCGGCCCACCGCCTTTGTGGTCAGCGACGACCTGATGGCCCTGTGTCTGGAACGGGTCTGCGCCAAAAAGGGATTGTCCATTCCGGGAGATATATCCGTCATCGCCTTTAACAATTCTCTTTACAGCCAGCTGGCATCCCCCCAGCTGACGTCCGTGGACATCAACGCCTATCAGCTGGGCCAGGAGGCCGCTGCCCAGATCATCAGTTATCTGGAAAACCCCAACCTGCGCACCACCCGGATCATTGTGCCCCACCGGATCGTGGAGCGGGCCAGCTGCGCCCCCCTCGGGGAATAAGCTCCCCTTTGGCGGGGCGACAATATCCTGCCATCAAACAAAACCGGCCTGGGGTACATCCCAGGCCGGTTCTGATTCTATCAAGAGAGGAAGATTTTATATACACGGGAGATGAATCGCCCGGACTTGTTTTGCCGCCCCGGGTATTCCCGGGGAAGCAGGAAAAAGGAAAGGGGGGAAACCTATGAGACTGTCTGTTTGATGCTGCTGTTCAGGGAAACCGGATTTCTTATTTGGCATTGCTCCAGTTCATACGGCCGTAGCGCAGGGTGCTGTGCAGAATCTCCTGCTGCAATTCCCGGGAGAACTGTTCCTTCACCGCCCGCCAGCGCCAGTTGCATCCGATGGTGGAGGGGGTATTCATCCGGCAGGAATTGTCCAGACCCAGCCAGTCCTGAATGGGAACGATGCAGTATTTGGAAACACTGCTCATGGCCAGCGCCACAAAGGGCTGATAAATCTCCTCTTCCGGGGTGTAGAAATCGCACAGGTACTGCCGGGCCAGGGCACGGTCCTGGGTAACGATGGTATCGAACCATCCCACCAGGGTTTCATTGTCATGGGTACCGGTGTAGACCACGGAATTGGTGGTGTAGTTGTGGGGCAGGTAGTCATTGGCAGAGCCGGAGTCCCGGGAATCGAAGGCAAATTCCAGCACCTTCATGCCGGGGAAACCGGAGTCCCGGACCAGCTGCCGGACGGAGTCGGTGACGTAGCCCAGATCTTCGGCAATGACCTCATGCCAGCCCAGGTGCTGCTCCACACAGCGGAACAGACCAATACCGGGGCCGGGTTCCCAGTGGCCGTTTTCAGCGGTCTTGTCGCCGTAGGGGATGGAGTAGTATTCATCAAAACCACGGAAATGATCAATGCGGGTCACATCGTACAGCCGGAATACATAGGACAGCCGGCTGAGCCACCAGCGGTAACCGGTTTGGGCATGATAATCCCAACGGTACAGGGGATTGCCCCAGAGCTGGCCGGTGGCGGAGAAGCCATCGGGCGGACAGCCTGCCACGGCGGTGGGCACGTTGTTTTCATCCAGCTGGAACAGCTCCGGATTGGCCCAGGTATCGGCGGAGTCCATGGCAACATAGATGGGAATATCACCGATGATTTTAATGCCGTTTTCATTGGCGTAGGCCTTCAGTTTCCTGTACTGCCGGAACACTTTGTACTGCAGATACATCTGGAATTCAATGTCAAAATACAGCTCCCGGCGGTAGTAATCCATGGCATAGCCCCAGCGCAGGCGGATATCCTGGGGCCACTGGTACCAACACTGGCCATGAAAGAAGTTCTTCAGGGCCATAAACAGGGCGTAGTCATCCAGCCACCAGCGGTTTTCCGCCACAAACTGCTGGTAATCGGGGTTGTGGCTGATGTCGCTTCGCTGATAGGCCAGCCGCAGCAGGGGATAGCGGCCATGGTACAGGGCCTCATAGTCGATGTCCGTGGGGTCATCCCCAAAATAAACGCTGTCACATTCCTCCTGCGTCAGCACACCTTCCGCAATCAGTTCTTCCAGATCGATGAAATAGGGGTTGCCGGCAAAGGTGGAGAAGGACTGGTAGGGAGAGTCGCCATAGCTGGTGGGGTGAATGGGAAGGATCTGCCAGAAGGTCTGGCCGGCCTCCTTCAGCCAGTCCACAAAGGCATAGGCCTCTTTGGAGAAGCCGCCGATGCCATACTTGCCCGGCAGACTGGTGACGCTCATGAGAATACCTGCGGCTCTTGTCATTGCTTATGACTCCTTTATATCGATGAGAATTCCAAAATGGTCGGAAACGATGGGTTCTTTGATGCCGTTGAACAGGACCCGGGAGGACCGGATCTCTCTTTTTCGGTTGCACCAGATGTAATCCAGCCGCAGTCCTTTTTCCTGACAAAACACCGGCCGCTGTTTCCATCCGTCAATGGCGCCGATGGCGGTAATCCCGTTGTCCTTGCTGTGGGCCAGGGCATAGGTATCAAACCAGCCGCTGGCCACAATGTGCTCATAGCTCTGGCCATGGACGCTGTCCGGGGCGTTGAAGTCTCCCATGAGCCAAACGCTGCCGCAGACCCGTTTGCTGGCGATGCAGCTGTTCAGAACCTTCCACTGGTCCAGGAACCGTTCCGTTTCATCGTCCCACCATCCCATGTGCAGGCAGTAGAACCAGTCCTCCAGGCCGTTCACCTGAACACCCAGGGCAGCCCGGGTCCGCCAGTTATGGTAATCGGTGGTGCGGCTCAGGGGGAAAACATCAACGCAGCGGATGGGACGGCCCAGACTCAGAATCGCCATCCCTTCGTCATATTTTCCATAGCCCCGCTTGATGGGGATCCAACACCAGAAACAGTTTACACCCCGCTGCCGCAGCTCCCGGGCAATCCGGGCGGCATGGTTGTCCCGCCGGATCCGAATACTGCCGGGAACGGGATATTGGCCTTCCAGGTCCTCCGGCTCCAGGAATTCCGCATCCCAGGTCTGGTTGACCTCCTGCAAGGCAATGATGTCCGGCCTCTCCCGGTCAATGGCATCCAGAAACCAGCTTAGCTTCTGCTCATAGTCCTCTTCTTCCAGAGAATGGGTGTTCAATGTCAACAGCTTCATAACAACACACCTTTATTTCATGAAACTTCATGCGCCGTATTGCGCACCACGATAATGGGCAACAGCCCGAGCGCATGAAGTTTTTGCGCATCATTTTCGGTTGCCCTGAATGGGCGAGAAAATGGCGCATCTTGATTTTTTGCTATGCTTTTGCATAGCAAAAAAGCCGGGACAAGGCCGAGCCTGTCCCGACCAAAACTGTCAAGTGACCGATGTTTTTTGGGTTGTCTTGTTGCGCAATTATTTCTGCAATATTTGCACAAATAAAATACAACAGTTTTTCAGAAATTGCAATCATCATTTCTCTGATTTTCGACTTTCTATTTTTTGCACAATTATTGTTCCTGTAAACTCCCAGTTTTTATCCCCATTTTCACCGATATTTCAAAAAGCGAGTTCCATTCTCCGTTGTGAAAATAATGAAATACTTGTGCAACTCCGAAAATCAATTCCATCTCCCTTTCTGGGGCAGCGGTGATTTGCCGGTTGAATCTTTTGGAAATATTTGGTATAATATGGAAAATAAAGTTCACAAAGGAGTGTTGTCTCATGACTGTCAATCTGTCGGCCAAAGCCCTGGACATTATCAAAAAAATGCAGCAAAATGAGGTCACGGAAAGTGTGATCTATGAAAAAATCGCCGCCTTTGCCGGCGGCGAGGAAAACAAGGCCACCCTGCTGCGGCTGGCCCAGGAGGAAAAAGCCCACGGGGAAATCTGGAAAAAGTACACCGGTCTGGACCTGAAGCCGGAGCGGAGCAAGGTGCGAAAGTTCACCTTCCTGGCCCGGACGTTGGGATTCACCTTTGCCGTGAAGCTCATGGAAAAAGGTGAAGAAAATGCCCAGGATACCTACGCCCTGCTTGCCCAGGAGGTGCCGGAAAGCATCGGCATCCGCCAGCAGGAAGAAGAGCACGAAGCAGCGCTGCTTGCCATGCTGAACGAGGAGCGGCTGCAGTATGTGGGCAGCATGGTGCTGGGACTGAGCGACGCTCTGGTGGAGCTGACCGGTTCTCTGGCAGGCTTCGTTTTCGCCCTGCAGAACAACCGGATCATTGCCCTGTCCGGCCTCATTGTGGGTATTTCCGCCACCTTCTCCATGGCCTCCTCTGAATTTCTGTCCGCCCGCAGCGAGGGAAGAACGGACGCTCTGAAATCCTGCTCCTACACCGGCACGGCCTACCTGCTGACGGTGGTGGCCCTGATTGCCCCCTACCTGCTGCTGCCGGCCCAGCAGTACATCGCCGCATTGCTGTGCATGCTGGTGGTGGTGATTCTGATCATTGCCGGCTTTACTTACTATACGTCCGTTGCCCTGGACCAGCCCTTCAAGTCCCGGTTTGGGGAAATGGCCGGCATCAGCATCACCGTGGCCGTGGTGTCCTTCCTTGTGGGCATCCTTGCCAAGCAGTTTTTGGGCGTTGATCTGTAATCGAATATTGCCATCAGAAGGTGCTTTCCAGCAAAAGAGCCGCCGCAAGAATCCTTGCGGCGGCTTTCCGATTGTCGGAAAATACTGGTGGCTTATTCCCGGTAAGATTAGCCGAGCAGTTCAGAGATCGGACGCATACCTTGATCAATTCGGGGGTATTTGGCAAAACCATCTGATTTTCCGGTGTCCGTGTGCGCAGGAAACAGTCCAGAAGCCGCCCCAATTCTCTGGCCTCCATTTCCTCCGTCAGACTGACCACTTCCGCATCCTGCCCATTTTTGACGATGTTGTCTGCCAGATGATAAAGACGCCGACCATAGGTATCATCCGTATGCTTGATGGCGTTCTCGTCTCTGGCGAAGAACAGTTCCAGGATTTTGCTGTCTTCCATATGGGTTCACCTCACTTGTGTTTTTGTTCCTCACCCTGATAGACCGTTTTTCATCCGAAAACCTCACGCATCATGATAACATTTTTTTGAGGAAAGGAAAGAGCCTGATTCCCATAGCGGAAAGCAGGCTCGGTTTTCACCAACGCTCTGGAAAAGATACCAGTTGTAGGAGATCAATTGTTATTCAAGCGGAATATAGTAATACGGTTTGTTCACACGGTAGCCCTGTTCATTCAGCTCATATCCGGCGTAGAAATACATACCGGCAATCTGGCTGGGGTCAAGGATTGTGTTCAGCGCATGAGTGGTGTCTGTGTATTGTCGAAGCTCAGGATTCCATTGGGCAGCACCATCACCATAGACCTGAATATCAGTTCCGTCTTTCAACCGGATACCAGCCGGGGCGATACCCCATCCGGTTGTTTCAATGAAATCCACATCGTCCTTATATGGTTCATCAATTCTGTATGTGATTTTCATGCTGTACTGACCGATCTCGGCTTCCACAAGAGTGACACCCCAATGTCCGATTTCCGCATTGGGAGTCCACTTCATGGGTTCCTGCGTACTGCCTTCCAGCGTCCAGCGCAGTTCCCAGTTGCCGGGGACAGTCATAATATCCTCGTCCTCAAACTTCTCTCCCTGAATACCAAAGCCGGTAAAGGTGACGGTCATTTCCTTTCCGAGGAAGCTTTCGCCATCCTGCGGAAATGCGAAATCAATACTGAACTCTATGCTTCCGTCGCTGAGTTGATAGTCCAGGAGCAGTTCCTGGTTTTCACCAACTCGGGGGATTGGCTTTCCGTTCTTGACATAAACAGGGTTCCCATCGGCGCCTATTTTCATTCCGTTGAAGAACTGCGAACCCCATCCTATATGTACATCTTCGCCGTCAATCTGATAATCCCACCATGCCCAGGGAGCCTGTCCCTCTTCCAGTTCCAGTCCTTCAATGCGGAAGATTACCTTGCCGCCGTACTGATCCATGACCGTCTGTGCCAGCGTCACCGTAATGCCGTTGTCCGTGGCGGAAATCGGTTCCTGCTTTCCGCCCTTCGTCTCGGTGGGAATCACCGACAAGCCGCTTTGCTCCGCCTGCTGCTTGATCTGCTCAGAGGGCTGCACACCGCCGCCCAGCTGCATGGTGGTTGACCACCGGGTAAATACCGCCGCGGCGGTCATGGTGCCCATAATCAGGGTTGCCGCCAACACAAACAGCAGTTTTTTCCTCCCGGAAAACCCGGTACGCTTTTTCTGAAATGTGCCGAATTCCGCTTCTTCGATCAAATCTGCATCCAGATTCTGGATACCCCCCAGCATATCTTTCCCTGTCATACGCGAATACCCTCCTTTTTTAAGTAAGCTGCCAATTTGCTTCTTGTCCGGGACAGCCGCATCATAACGGCGCTCTGGCTGAGTTCATAGCGCAGGGCAATCTCGCTGATGCTGTCACCATACCAGTACCGTCTCACGAAAATCATCCGGTTTTCCGGTGTCTGTTTCCGAAGAAAGAGACTCACCAGCCTGCTGATTTCACCGCTCTCCACACTCGCGTCATGCCAGGAGCTTGGAATACATTCCTCCATTTCCTGGGTCAAGGCAACAACCTCCGCGTTTCGTTTGGCGGCATTATTCCAGTCCAGCCGGCCAAAGGCAAAATAGCGGCAGATTTTTGCTAAGTACGCAAAGAAATGATCCGGCCTTGTGGGCGGAATGGTATCCCATGCTTTCAGGTATGTATCGTTTACACACTCCTGGGCATCCTCGTTGTTCCGGAGGATATTCGCCGCTAAACCCGTCAGACGCGTTCCGTACTTGTAGGCTGTCTGGGCGATGGCATCTTCGTTCCGGGTGAAGAACAGTTTGATTATCTGATTGTCATTCACTGACCACACCTCCTGTGTTTTGCTCTTCACCCTAATAGAGGGATTCTTAACTGGAAACCTAACATATTTCAGAATAAAATTCAATGCCCCTGCGAAAAACTTCACAGGGGCATCGCTTATGGGAGGAAAAAGGAGTTACTGGATGACTTTTCTGAACTCAATGTCACCGATGGGCTGCTTATCACAGTCGTAATAGTGAACAATCAGGATATCTCCCAGCGTACCCTGACACATATAGGCTTCAAAATAGCAGTTTCCGGTCTCATCTTCCATAAAACCGCCGCCTTCTCCGTAGGTCAGGCCTTCGATTTCCACCTTCATAATATTGCGCCGGGCTTCCCAGTCGGTCACAGTTGCCGGCATACGGATGTTATATCCAAGGGGCGTTTCTGTAACGGCCATATCGCCAAATGTCAGGCCGGGAATCGCACCGGGTTTCAGGGGATGATAGACCACCCCTTCGCTGGTTGCGGGTGCTTCACTCAGAACAAAAGGCAATTCCACCCGCTGCACCTCGTTGCTGCCTTCCTCCAGAGCGTATACCACGCATACCGCCTCCAGATTGGATCCGGAGACCGTTTTGGTGCACTGGGTCAGGATGATCATTTCACTTTCAGAGATGTTTTCCATCCGCTGGGAGCCGCCGCCAATTTCCTCGTCGCCGACTTTAAGAATGCTTGCGCCAACGAGCAGCAGCTTCTTTCCCTGAGATGCTGCGTATTCACTCAGGGTTTGCTCGCCGGCAATTCCAATGACACGGGCGGAGCCATCCGGGTTCGCGTCTGTGGGTGCCACAATATATTTGTCGCCGCCGCGAATGGTGACCGTTGCCATGACAGTGGAATTGTCGCTCAAAGATTCCGTAATGGCACAGCTCCAGCCTTCTTCCGCTTCCGCAGCTGCGGTTTCCTGCTGGATAAAGGCTTCCGCGGTCTCGGGAAGTTCTCTGTAGTAGGTGCGGAACAGTTCCCGGATGCCAAACAGATTGGCGGCATAGGCTGTGGCAGCCAGAGAAAACACCAGACAGGCAGCAAGGATGAGTGCCACCAGTTTTCTATGGGAGTGCGTGGACTTCTCAGGAGCGGAGATGCCCTCGAACTCTCCTTCGTGGACATATTTGGGGTTAATGAAGCTCAACCCTTTCATCATTTTTCGGCCTTTCATATCTGAATACCTTCCTTTTCCAAATAGTCTTTCAGCTTGTTCCGGGTGCGGAGCAGCTGCATTTTTACTTTGCTTTCCGTCATGCCATATCGTCTGGCAATGGCGGCAACGGAATCCGCATACCAGTACCGGCGGATAAAAATGAGTCTGGAATCCTTTGGCAGAGCATCCAGAAACCGGTTCAGTACCTGGACAATCTCTTTGCTGTCAGCGGAGCGATCCTGCTCGGGGTCGGGGATGCATTGCTCCAATTCTTCTGTAATGGAGACAATTTCCGCCTTGCGTTTTGCCGCCTGATTCCAGTTCAGCAGATTCAAGGATAAATGGCGGCAGATTGCGGCGATGTATGCGTAAAAATACTGAGGACGTGCCTTCGGTATGGAATCCCATGTTTTCATATAGGTATCGTTCAAAACCT
>JBJDYI010000069.1:0-2972 GCA_051867165.1 Faecousia sp.
TGGTTGCCGCGGCAGGCAGCAGCTATCTGGACGCAAAGAAGCAGAAATTCAAGGAAATCTCCAAGATGAACAAGCATATTCTCCATAGGTAACCTGAATGTTCATATGCGTTGCTTGCGGCAATGGGCAGTTTCTCTTACAATGGCCGTAACAACCGGAAGGAGGTTGCCCGAATGCTAAACGAAAACATAAAAGCAATCAGAAAATCAAAAGGCCTTTCGCAAGAAGAATTGGCTGTCCAGCTGAATGTGGTGCGACAAACGATCTCAAAATGGGAACTGGGATTGTCCGTACCTGATTCCGATATGTTGATCTCAATTTCGGAAGTGCTTGAAACGCCCGTAAGCACTTTGTTGGGAGAAACGATTGCTCCGCCAAAAGCGGATGACCTGAAAGTGCTTTCCGAAAAGCTGGAAATGATGAACTTTCAGCTTGCACAAAGGAAGAACGCAAAAAGAAGAACGATACATTGGCTGCTTATCTCCTGTTGTGCCGTTATTGTTGCCGTTTTTGCGGTCCTGATGATTATAAACAGTCCTTACTTGGGCTGGGATTACAGCGACCCTGAAACCGCTGTTTTCGGGGCGGCTTTTCACGCCTTTGAATGGCTGTATGTCAGGATAGCACCGGTTATCCTCTTAGGGGCAATTGCTGGAGTTTTCCTGACGCGGAAAAAAGGATAATACTGTTTTGCTTTTTTGGTACAGTTTATCCTTCAAATATTAGGCTGAATGATGGAAAGACCCACTGCGGACAGGACTGCCTGCCGCAGTGGGTTCTTCCATCTGAAATTCAAACACATTTCCCTGCAAAAACCGCCTATCGCGAAAGGGTGAGATTTCGTAGAATAATAGAAAAGACCTGGTAGAATGGGAGAAAGGAAGTTCCGCATGAAACCAACCGCAATTGTCTATACATCCAACACCGGTCATACCCGGCAATATGCCCTGTTGTTGGGAGAACAGATTGGCTTTCCGGTTTATTCTCTTGATGAGGCCAACGCGCAACTTTCCGGCGGCAGCCCGGTGATCTATCTGGGCTGGATCCATGCAAGCCATGTCAAAGGCTATTCCAAAGCTGCAAGTCGTTTTGACCTCCGTGCTGTCTGCGCCGTCGGGCTGTGCGATACCGGGACACTGACCGACCAGGTTCGAAAGGCCACTTCAATTCCGGATGGCATCCCTCTGTTCACACTCCAGGGCGGCATTGACCGCAGCAGGCTCAAGGGCATGGATAAGCTGATGATCTCCATGCTTACCAAGGGACTCACCGCCCAGAAGCAGCGCTCCGCACAGGATAATCGAATGCTGGAGCTGCTGGGCAGGGATGAAAGCTATGTCAGTCCGGAAAACATTGCCGAAGTTTTGCAATGGTACAGGGAGGAACAGTTATGAATCGATGTAAAAAAGCAGTCCTGATTGTTGTGTCTGCGCTTCTGGTCATTGGCCTTTTTACGGGTGGACTCTACCTCAAATCCATCGGCGACTATAAGGCGAAGGTGGATGCGCTTACCTTTGATGAAATCGACCTGACAAAGGTAGAAGATGGCGTATATGAAGGCCAGTGTGACACTGGCGTTGTCCGGGCAAGGGTTCAGGTCACTGTCCGGGATCACCGACTGGAAAGCATTGAACTTTTGGAACATGAAAACGGAAGAGGTACTCCGGCGGAAGCAATTCTTGGTCAGATGGTGCAGGAGCAGACCACGGCGGTGAATGCCGTCAGCGGTGCTACCTGCTCCAGCAAGGTCATTCGGAAGGCCGTGGAGAACGCCCTTACGGCAGGCCTTCCAGGTTGAGTACGGCAAAGCCAGTGCTATGGAAGGGGCGGTATAATGAACTGTGTTTTGAGAAAATGGCGGCTGTCGGATGCAAAGGATCTGGCAGCGGCGCTGAATAACAAGAAGATTCTGAACAATTTGCGGGATGGACTTCCCTTCCCCTACACAGAGCAGGATGCCCATGACTACATCTGTGCAATGCTCTCCGCAGACGAAACCAGCACCTTTGCCTATGCCATCACCATTGAAGACCGGGCTGTGGGCAGCATCGGCGCTTTCCGGCAGGGAAACATCCACCGTCAGACGGCGGAGCTGGGGTACTATCTGGCGGAGGAATACTGGGACCGGGGCATCATGACGGAGGCCATCCGGCAGCTGTGTGGGATCGTGTTTGATACTACCGACATTCTACGCATCTATGCTGAACCCTTCGCCTACAATACCGGCTCCCGGCGGGCGCTGGAGAAAGCCGGATTCTGCTATGAGGGCACCATGAAAAACAACGCCGTGAAAAACGGCAAGGTTCTGGATATGGCGCTTTACAGCATGACCCGCACCACCGAAGCCTATCCCGTCCGCAGGCTGACCAGCGAAGAAATCCCCCGGGCGCTGGAGCTGTGCTGGCGGGTGTTCCTGGAGTTTGAAGCCCCGGAGTACTCGCAGGAGGGCATTGACCATTTCCGGACAAGTCTGGAAGATCAGGAGCGAATTCGCAAGCTGACCTTTTATGGAGCTTATGATGACGACAAACTGGTCGGAACACTCTGTATGAGAGCGCCGCAGCACATCGGCGGTTTCTTTGTCGATGCGGCCTATCACCACCGGGGCATTGGCAGACGGCTGTTCGAGGCCATGCGCCGTGACTACGCTCATCAGGTTTTCACGGTCAATTCTTCTCCCTACGCAGTGGAGGTCTACCAGCATCTCGGCTTTGCCCCGATGGACGAAGAGCAAACCGTTGATGGTCTGCGGTTTACGCCCATGCAGTACAGCGCAAAAGCTGATGAGGAGGATGCGAAATGACAGCAGCAAAAATCAACACGGAGGAGAGGAAAAAGCTGATTGCCGATCTGTGGATCATCGGAATTGTCAGTTTCCTTGCCCTTGGGATCGTCGTTTTTGCCATGCAAAACGGCGTGAACGCCTTTGCAGGCAACCGCAGTATTCCCGTTGTTCTTCGGGTACTGGTGAT
>JBJDYI010000070.1:0-1765 GCA_051867165.1 Faecousia sp.
TCCGCCCGGTGCCGCGCCCCGGATGCCGCCCGAAACGCGCCCGCTGTGCGCCGTTTCCCGGCACAACCGCCCGTTTTAGCCTCGGCAACCCGGCCTTTTCCCGGTACGCGCCCGCAGTTTGCCCCGCGTCCCCGCCAAACGCCACCCGAACGCCGCCCGGTGCGCCACAGCCTCCCGCCCTGGGGGTGCGCCGCCGCCCGAAGCCCAGCACCGCTGAGGCTACAGCCCCTCCCGCCTTCTTCGCTTCGCCGTGCGAAAGTGTGTGGGCCCAGGGGGGCCTCGATCCCTGGGAGCTATCCACAGGAGACCGCCGCCCAGGCTCGCGTAAAACTCCGCGAAATTGGGGGCCCGGGGTATCAAGCCAAAAAACAAGAAAAGCACACCTCAAGTGAAGTGCGCAAAAAAAAAGGACATCTGCCCGTTACGAGCAGATGTCAACCCAATATCGCTTTACAGGAACAAGCATATATGTGCTTTTTAGCAGTAGTACGAAATGCTGCCAAAGTAAGCCAGCCATTTCTCGATGACTTCGGAGCTTCGAGCTTCGATGATACGCATAATATTGCGTAATACCACATCCGGAATTCTTGACGTTCTGCTGCAGAGCAAGCACTTTCCGGACTTTGTAATCCATACTTTCGTTGCATTTGGCGAAGGGCTTCCCTCGGAAATGTGTACGTGGATAGGTTCCAGAGGATCGCCTTCATTCGTCCAGAAGTAAACCCAATAGGAGCCTACCTTAAAGACCTGCGGCATGTTCAAATCCTCCGGATTGGGAAAACTCAATGATCAAATGCGCTGTTGACTCGATGATTTCCTGCAAACGAGCCAACTCTTTTTCGTCAAATCCGACGACATCTTCCCAACGGTAGGAAGGGAGATAACAGGTTGCATGGTGGAAACAATCCTTTGCATCCGGCTTTTCGATATATACCTTTACAGTATTGTCATCCCGCATCTCGGAATGAACAATTTCAGTAGAATCATCGAGCGTTAAGAACGGGTACATCATTGGGGAATTCACCTCCGGCGTGAAGCTGTTGATCAGTATGCTTCCTACAACCCTATTATACCCCAAAGGCTTCGCTAAATCAACCAAGAGAACAGACTGGAGAGGAGACAGCATGAATACGGAAATGACCATCAGAAAAATGCCGGTTACCGCGCTGAAGCCCGCGAAGTACAACCCCCGCAAGGATCTCAAGCCCGGCGATCCGGCATACGAAAAAATCAAGCGAAGCCTGCACGACTTCGGCTATGTGGACCCGGTCATCTGGAACGAGGTGACGGGCAACATTGTCGGCGGCCATCAGCGGTATAAGGTGCTGACGGCGGAGGGCGCGACGGAGATCGACTGTGTGGTTGTCCACATCGAAAACCCGCAGGACGAAAAGGCGCTCAATATTGCGCTGAACAAGGCTGTCGGCGAATGGGAGCCGAAGGCGCTGGCTGACCTGCTCTCCGACCTCCAGCTGTCCGGATACGATGTGGGTGCGACCGGCTTTGACGCTGCCGAGGTGGACGAGCTGTTCAGCAAGGTTCACGACAAGGATGTGAAGGACGATGACACGGAGCTGGACGCGGAAACCATCACGCCCTTCGTGAAGTCCGGCGACCTCTGGACGTTGGGCAGGCATCGGATGCTCTGCGGCGACGCGACCAGCGAGGATGACCTGAACCGCCTCATGGGCGATGTGAAGGCAAACCTCGTGGTAACGGACCCGCCGTACAATGTGGCGTATGAGTCGGCTGACGGCAAGTCCAT
>JBJDYI010000070.1:1865-2957 GCA_051867165.1 Faecousia sp.
CTTTTCGGCTGGCTTCCCAACGGCAAGCATAAGTGGTTCGCAGATCGGAAGCAGACGACGATCTGGAACTACGACAAGCCCAAGCACAGCAAGGAACACCCGACCATGAAGCCCATTCCGCTGCTGGCCTATCCCATCAAGAACAGCTCCGCGCCCAATGCTGTGGTGCTGGATACCTTCGGCGGCAGCGGCAGCACGCTCATCGCCTGTGAGGAAACCGACCGCATCTGCCGCACCATGGAGCTGGACGAGAAATATGCGTCCGTCATTGTTCAGCGGTATGTCGATCTGGTGGGTTCTTCCGCAAATGTGTCAGTGCTCCGTGACGGTCAGACACTTTCCTTTGACGAGGTCACGGCCAATGAAACCTGATGAAAGGAGGCGCCGCTTATGGCGACAAGAGGCCGAAAGCCAAAGCCGACAGCGCTCAAAGCGCTTGAAGGCAATCCGGGCAAGCGTCCGCTCAACGAGCATGAGCCGGTGCCGCCCAAGGGTGCGATCCGATGTCCCGCATGGCTCGAAGCCGAAGCCAAAAAGGAATGGAAGCGCCTTGCGCCCTCCCTTGAAGCAATGGGCATTCTGACCACCGTGGACATCTCTGCCTTTGCGGGTTACTGCCAGGCATATGCCCGGTGGAAGGAAGCCGAGGAGTTCATCTCCAAGCACGGCTCCATCTTCCAGACCCCCAGCGGCTATGTCCAGCAGGTACCGCAGGTCAGCATCGCCCAGCAGAATCTGAAGATCATGCAGTCCTTCTGCTCCGAGTTCGGCCTGACCCCGGCGACGCGCAGCCGCATCATTGCGGGCGGCGGCAGTGACGGCGAAACGGATGACCCCATGGAAGGCCTGCTGAAGGGCGGGTGGTGATATGGCGTTTGATGCAAAGAAAGCCGAGCGCGTCATCCGCTTCATCGAATGCCTGAAGCATACCAAGGGCGAGTTCCACGGCAAGCCGTTCACGCTGCTTCCCTGGCAGAAGAAGATCGTATCGGATGTGTTCGGCACGATGCGGGATGACTTTCCCGATCAGCGGCAGTACAGCACGGCCTATATTGAGATACCCAAGAAGAACGGAAAATCCGAGCTGGGCGC
>JBJDYI010000071.1:0-2952 GCA_051867165.1 Faecousia sp.
GCCGCCCGGGTCAGTCCCGTGGCACGGGCCAATTCTGCCCGGCTCATGGCTTTGTGCCGTAAAATGCGCAAAATGGCCTTGCGGTTGTATTCTTTTGTATAGTCAGCGTTCCGTGGTTTTTGCGCCATTTCCAAATCACACTCTCGTTTATACTCTTCTTTTGTGAGTTCATTGATTCTCATTATACGGTTTGCCGGTCCTTTTGTCAATCCGCTTGACTCTTCGCATCCTGAATACTATAATCATTGTCATAGCATGGCAGTCGGGGGAAGATTTATGAAAACATTGGGGCTGGATATTGGAACAACGTCCATTTCTTCTGTGATCTTCCAGGAGAAAAACGGCGTTTTGGAAGCAGAAACCATGGCGAACGGAACCTTTCTGCCATCAGACAGCTGGGACCGCTTGCAGGACCCTGCGGCAATTTGGCAGAAGGCTTCCGCGCTGGTGCAGACGCTTCTGCAGCGGCATCCGGATGTGCGGGCCATCGGCGTCACCGGTCAGATGCACGGAATCGTGTATCTTGACAGCCGGGGGGAAGCGGTGAGTCCTCTGTATACCTGGCAGGACGGCCGGGGAGATCTGCCCTATGACGAGAGAGTCAGTTGGGCGGAGCGTTTGTCGGAAATGACCGGATATCCTTTGTCTTCCGGGTATGGAATGGCCACCCATTTTTACAACCTCCGTCATGGCCTGGTGCCGGAAAACGCCGTCACACTATGCACCATCGGCGACTACATCGCCATGAAGCTGGCAGGACTGTCTGCACCCCGGATGGGGCCCACCAATGGGGCGAGCATCGGCCTGTTTGACCTTCAGAACCGCAGCTTTTCGGAGGAGGCATTGGAACGCGCGGGAATCGAACCGCGAGTGCTTCCGGAAATCACGGAATCTCCCTTCCTCGGTGTAGGACAACTGGGAATTCCGGTTTATGCCGCCATCGGCGACAATCAGGCGGCGTTTCTGGGCGCGGCGGGGAACCGGCGGGATGCGCTGCTGGTGAATGTGGGAACCGGCAGTCAGGTGGCTGTGTATTCCCCGGAATTTCTGCAGGTACCCGGTCTGGAAACCCGGCCCTTCCCGGATGAGGGCTGGCTGCTGGTGGGAGCCTCCCTGTGTGGCGGCAGAAGCTACGCTCTGCTGGAAGCCTTCTTCCGCCAGACGGTGAAGATGGTGACGGGGCGTGATGAAAGCCTGTATGCCGCCATGGATCGGGCACTGGCAGAAGCGGGCCATGTGGAAAATGTCCCCCTTGCCGTCACTGCCTTTCAGGGCACCCGGCAAAATCCTGACCTCCGGGGCAGCATTTCCGGCATCGGCATGGATAATTTCACTCCGGTACATTTTATACACAGCATCATGGACGGCATGGCCCGGGAGCTTTATGAAATGTACTGCGGGTATCTGGAAGCGGGAGGAACCCCGCCGAAGGGTATCATCGGCTCCGGCAACGGTCTGCGGAAAAATCCCCACCTGTGCCGAAGGTTTGAAACGGTGTTCGGCTGCGCACTGACGCTGTCACCCAATGAAGAAGAAGCCGCCTGCGGCGCTGCCATTTATGCGGCAGAGCACGAAAATACCCGGAGATTCTAAGAATCTCCGGGATTTTATCACATCACGGCAAGCACCGCTTCTTTTTCGGGAATACTGGGAATTCCGCCGGAACGCTCCGTGGACAGGCTGGCGGCAGCAGCGGCAAATCGTCCGATATAGGCAAGATCCGCATCCGTCAGGTCATCAATGGGCTTGTGAAGCTCCAGCAGCCGGGCCACAGCGCTGCCGCCGAAGATATCCCCTGCACCAGTGGTGTCGATGGGATGTACCTTGGGACAGGATGCGCGGAAGCTGGCATTGGCGGTTTTCAGCAGACATCCGTCGGGGCCAAGGGTCACCATGGCAAGGGACACGCCGAACTCCTGCAGCAGCTTGTCTGCGCCCTCCTCCGGGGTGCAGTTCCACAGGAATTCCACCTCGTTGTCGCTGATCTTTAACACATCTGCCTGATGGAGGCTCCATAGGATCTGTTCCTTTGCCGCTTCCGCGTTGGGCCACAGGGGCAGCCGCAGATTGGGGTCGCAGGTGATGAGCTTGCCTGCTTCCTTTGCATAGGCGACGGCTTTCTGCGTCGCCGTTCGGACAGGCTCATCCGTCAGGCTCAGGGTGCCAAAGTGGAACACCTTCGCGTCGTCAATGAGGGATTTGTCGATTTCCTCCCAGCGCAGCTGGGTGTCCGCGCCGGGCTTCCGGGCGAAGGAGAAGGAACGGTCGCCGCTTTCATCAAAGGTCACGAAGGCCAGGGTTGTGAATACAGAATCGTCCACCACAATGCCCTTTGTCTCAATGCCCGCGCCGTTCAGGGTCCCCAGCAGCAGATGTCCGAAGGCATCGTTGCCCACCTTGCCCAGAAAAGCGGTTTTTCTCCCATAGGCATTCAGGGCCGCCAGGAAATTGCCGGGAGCGCCGCCGGGGTTGGCGGCCATGGTGGGATAGCCCTTTTCATCCGTGGATTTTGCAGCAAAATCAATGAGCAGTTCGCCCAGCGCAACCACATCGATCATGGTGTGACCTCCTTTTAGTCCTTTGCGGCAGGATACTCCGTGCACAGCAGCCGGTAGGGTGCCTCGTCCTCTTCAATGGCGGGGAACCGGCCCATGGGAGGATTGAAGCGGTTGTCATTGCTGTCGTCGTTGCACTGGCTGACCTCTCCCAGAAGCACGTTTCCGGTGCCCGGCTCAACCTCAAAATCGTGGTAGAGGTACTGCTGAATGAAAATGGACTCGCCGGGGGTCAGGCGGATCTGAGTTCCGGCAGGGACAGTATAGGTTCTGCCATCGGTATGCACCGTCACGTCGCTTTCATAGTCGATGGACTCATCGGGATGGGAGTTATACACCCGGATCAGCACATTTCCGCCGCCCCGGTTGATGATGTCCTCGGTTTTGTACCAGTGGA
>JBJDYI010000072.1:0-2951 GCA_051867165.1 Faecousia sp.
GTGAAGGACTTCTACTATGGGTACGGGCAGATTGCCCACCACACCCTGATTACCCCCAATGGTAAGCTCCTGTTCATGCGCCTTGCCAGCCGCATCCGCGAGTCTGCATAGATGCCAGATTGCCGCTGCGTAGGAAGAAGGTGTTGCCTATCCCTGTTTTCCGTGTAGAAAAGAACGCCAATTATACCACCATGAGCAATTACCATCTCAGAGACAGCACAATTTCCTTCAAGGCCAAAGGAATCCTGTCCATGTTTCTGAGTCTTCCAAAGGACTGGAGTTACTCCGTGAGCGGTCTTGCTGCCATCTCCAAAGAGGGCAAAGATGGTATCCTGTCCGGGCTGAAGGAGCTGGAAGCTGCCGGATATCTGGAACGGCATAGGTACAGAAATGAGCGAGGTCGGTTGGGCGACAGCGAGTATGTCATCTATGAAATCCCGCGTCATGTCAGACCAGTTCCGTCAACTCCAGAACAGGGTTTACCTAAACTGGAAAAGCCTGTTTTGGAAAAACCATTTCTGGATTATCCAGATCAGGCAAGACCAGCGCAGGGTATTCCTGTGCGGGAGAAGCCTACGCAGGATATGCCTGTGCAGGAAAAACCTGCGGAGGAAAAGCCTTCACAAAGAAATACAGAACAAGAAAGAACAGATAGAAAAATAACAGATGAACAAATAGAAAGAGA
The DNA here is from genome assembly GCA_051867165.1 of Faecousia sp. GTDB lineage: Bacteria > Bacillota > Clostridia > Oscillospirales > Oscillospiraceae > Faecousia. Next base: position 686 of record JBJDYI010000072.1, read on the forward strand.
GAATGGCTCGCCCCGCCATCGTTATGGTCTGTATCGTAATGTGCTTCTGTCAGATGCGGAGTTTCAATCCCTGAAAGAACAGTTTCCAGGGGATTATGCTGCTCGCATTGACCGCCTTTCCGAGTACATGGCCTCCTGCGGCAAGACCTACAAGAACCATCTGGCGACTATTCGCAGCTGGGCGCGGAAGGACGCACAGAGGAATATCGACTACCATCATGGCATGTACACCTATGATGGCAATGACAGTTTGTAAGGAGTGATCGAACATGTTGGAGCAAGAATACCGCAGCCTGCAACGCCTGATGGAGATTGCAGAACTCCGGCAAAAAGGCATTCAGGACACGCATCTGCTGGACTGGAACTTCCGGGTGGCAGAGGATACCCCCTATGTCCAGATGGGAAAGCGCTATGTGAATAACTGGCAGCAGGTCAAGGCAGAAAACCTTGGCCTTTTGTTTTGGGGTGATGTGGGCACGGGAAAGTCGTTCCTTGCCGCCTGCATCGCCAATGGGCTTCTCGATCTGGGTGTATCTGTCATGATGACCAACTTCACAAGGATTCTGAACAAGCTGAGCGATCTTCAAATCAAAGAGCGAAGCCAATTCATTGCCGCCTTTGGCGAGGTGGATCTGCTGATCATTGACGACCTTGGCGTGGAACGAAATTCGGAGTTTGCCCTGGAACAGGTGTATGCGGTGATTGACGAACGATACAAAGCCAATCTGCCGCTCATCATCACCACGAACCTGACTCCGAGGCAGATGCGGAGTGCTCAGGATGTTGCCCACGCCCGGATTTACAGCCGTGTTTTGGAGATGTGTACCCCTATTCTGCTTCAGGGTGCAGATCGGCGCAAATCCATCAGCAATGGGAAGCGGGTTCTTGCAAAGCAGATTCTGTTCCCACAAAAGGAGGTGCAGCCCAATGGCAAAACAGAGTGAGCAAGTACAGGAAATACCGATTTCTGAGTTATTCCCATTCAAAGATCATCCTTTCCGTGTGCTGGATGATGAAGCCATGCAGCGCACGGTAGAAAGCATCTCGCAATTCGGAGTTCTGGCCCCTGCAATCGCCCGTCCCCGACCGGAAGGCGGTTATGAAATCATTGCCGGACATAGGCGTCTTCATGCTTCCCAGCTTCTGGGACTGGAAACCATGCCGGTGCTGGTCCGCCAAATGGACGATGATACTGCCATCATCGCAATGGTGGACAGCAATCTTCAGCGGGAAACCATGCTGCCCAGTGAGCGCGCCCGCGCCTACAAAATGAAGATGGACGCCATGGCTCGCAGGGCTGGACGACCGTCAAAAGAAAATTCCGGCCAACTTGACCGGAATTTTCTGGGCAAGGAAACCCGCGAGATTATTGCCGAGCAAACCGGCGAAAGTGCGCGTCAGGTTCAGCGGTATGTGAACCTCACAAACCTGATCCCGGAACTCATGGAGATGGTGGATAACAAGAAGATAGCGTTCAACCCGGCTGTGGAATTGTCTTTCCTTACTGCCGAGGAGCAGACAAACCTGTTGGACGCTATGGAGTATGGGCAGTCCACACCCTCTCTTTCTCAGGCACAGCGTCTGAAGAAGCTCAGTCAGGACGGCGGCTGTGACCGCATGGCGATGTATGCCATGATGTCCGAGGAGAAAAAGAGCGAGCTGGACAAAGTCACCATCGACGGGAATGACCTCAGAAAGTTCTTTCCCAAGTCCTACACCCCCAAGCAAATGCACGATGTCATCATCAAACTGCTGACGCAGTGGCAGAAAAAGCGCCAGCGCGACCAAGAACGATAGGAGAACTATATGGCAAAGAAAAAGACCACGAAGAAAACCACCGCAGAACCTGTTATGTACTACGCAATGCTGGCCCCGGAGCTTCCCATCACCGTCATGGATTTGGAGGAATGCTTTACCGCCGTTCCCTGCTTTGGCATTGACGATCTGGTAATCGACTTCCCCGGTATGGGTCTGAAGCTGGGTACTGATCCCCGTGCCATCGTGGAAACCGATGAAAAGAACTTCCTGATCGGTCCCGGCATCATTTTCCGCACGGATGCGTCCGGCAATGACATCCCCATCACTGTGGATGATATCCATCTGCTCCAGTCCCTGATGGTGTTCAAAAGCACCACCCTTCATGCCGGCAAGTACAACATCCCTGCCATTCAGCTGGATTGAGGAGGTGCCACATGGAACAGCAGGAGAAACTCACCGTCCTTCTGATTGAGCCTGAGTGCTACCCCAAGACCATCGAGATTGAGCC